>NZ_BAAHWV010000012.1:0-100753 GCF_054601255.1 Viscerimonas tarda
AAGTTAAGCCCGATAGCGCCGATGGTACTGCACATGTGTGGGAGAGTAGGTAGCCGCCATTTTAAAAGGAGAACAGCCTCGCAGGGAATTGCGGGGCTGTTTTTTGGTTACCACCAGCCCCACCAACCTCCCCGCAGGGGAGGCTTTTGAAATCCCCCCTGCGGGGGATTTAGGCTAGGGCAAACGCATGAAAATCTCTGTTACGCCAAGCTAAGGCTTTCAATCTTAGTATGTTCGTTTGCCTTGTAGTCCGAACGAAGGTTACTGACAATTGTCCGTAGGACATCCATATCAATAGAAAAATAGAACTACAATCTGCCATTTTTCCCCGTAGGGGATACAGAAGAGAATGTCCTACGGACAATTTATGAGGGGAATTAGAGTTGTTTTCTATTGATATGTAAGCCCGATGGGCTATGATTTCGAGGGTTTAAACACAGGGTTTTGCTGGTGAGCCCAAAAATCCTCCCATTTGACGTAAATTCCGGTCTATGTCGAACGGGAGGATTGTTTTTTAGGGTGTGATTCTACTTCCCCGCCTTCCGAATCTCCTGCTCACCCAGCACATCTTCACCCCAATGGGTGTTGCTTTCGCGGATGTCGCGGTCGATGATTTCTTTGGCTTTTTTGGCGTAGATAATCAGGCGCAGGCTGTAGTCGTAGGTGAAATAGTTCCATATCCAGTTGAGCAGGACGATGGTTTTGTTCCTTACGCCCAGTATGGAACGCAGGTGGACGACCAACCAAATGAGCCAGGCGAACAATCCTCTCAATTTTAATCCGAATAGTTCGGCTACGGCTTTGTTCCGGCCTACGGTGGCCATCGAACCTAAGTCGTTGTAGTGGAAAGGCTGGGGTTCTTTGCCTGCTTCCAGCTGTTTCAGGTTTTTGGCAACCAGGGCTCCTTGCTGTATGGCTACTTGTGCCAATTGGGGATGGCCGTTGGGAAAATTGGGGTCTGCCGTCTGAATGCACTGGTCGCCGATGGCAAAAATATTGTCGAATCCTTCCACACGATTGAAAGCATCCACTTTTATTCGCTTTCCTCGTCCCAGCGCCGAATCGGGCATGTTGCCAATGGGGACGGCTGTGATACCGCTGACCCATATAAAGGAGCGGGTTGGAATTTCTGCGCCGTCACCCAATACTACTTTATGGTCTTTATAATCAACAACTTTCTTGTTTAACAGCACGTTCACTCCCATGCTTTTCAAAAACTCCTCGATGCTGGCGGATGATTTTGTCGACATCCCCGACAACAGGCGATCGACAGCCTCAATCAGGTATATTTGCACCTCGTTTATGTCCATTTCGGGATAGTCCTTGGGTAGCACAAATTTTTTCATTTCGGACAGGGCGCCGGCAATTTCAACGCCTGTGGCGCCCCCTCCCACAATGACGATGTTCAACAACTCGCGCTTCTCGGTTTCGGTGGCGCAGGTTACGGCACGCTCGAAGTTCGACAGCAAGGCATTTCGCAACCCCATGGCTTCCGATATGTTTTTCATGGGAATGGCGACTTCTTCGATGTGCTTGTTGCCGAAAAAGTTGGAGGTTGCTCCGGCGGCGAACACAATGTAATCGTACGATGCTTTGCCGATGGAGGTCTGTATCAGGTTCTTTTCGGGAATAATCGCCCTGACTTCGGCCAACCGGAAGAGTAGATTCTTTTTCTTTTGAACAATTTTTCGGAAGGGAAACGATATGGACGAAGGTTCCATACCGGCAGATGCCACCTGATAAATCAAGGGCAGGAACTGGTGATAATTATTTTTATCGACCAACACAACCTGAAAATTGGATTTCTTCAGTTCCATGGCCAGCTTCAAGCCGCCAAATCCACCACCTACTATAATTACTCGTTTTTGTTTTGTTTGCGGAATATTAAAACTCATTTTATTTTTTATTAGTTCAAATTTCAAAATTTTGTGGAGCTATCAGCTTTTAAGACAGTACGATGTTCAACGTTTCAGTATGGAGACGTGGCGCGCCACGTCTCTACGAAGTTTCTGCCTCTTTCAACCAGAGGGCGCTTTTGCTTCGCCTTCTTTTCCCGTAGCTTGAATATGAGTTGCCAAAGTTACGAAAAAATACATTGTTATGTATGACGGAAAATAAAATGCCAATGTGAATAATGTGCCAACGCGTAGGGGCGTATCGAATACGCCCGCTGCCGCGAATGAGTTGTATTACAGCTACGCAAATGCGGGCGTATTCGATACGCTCCTACATTCAATCCATCTAAAACTCTCCCTACGGGGGATTTAGGGGGCTTTTTTATTGTTTATTCAAAGAGATTCCGTACTTTTGAATAATGAAAGAATGTAGATGAAGAAAAAAAGCATACTTTGGGCGGATGACGAAATTGACATGTTGCGCCCTCATGTCTTGTTTCTCGAGGAGAAAGGATACGCAATAACTACTGTGAACAGCGGACAGGATGCCCTGGATTGCTGCAAAGAAAACGAATTTGACCTCGTTTTCCTGGATGAAAATATGCCCGGACTCACCGGACTGGAAACTCTTTCGTTGATAAAGGAATTGAATCCGAATTTGCCGGTAATCATGATAACCAAAAGCGAGGACGAAGGTATCATGAATAACGCCATCGGCAAAAAAATAGCCGATTACCTCATTAAACCAGTGAATCCGAACCAGATACTTCACTCTATAAAGAAGAACCTGCACAAAGACGACATTGTTACCGAAGCAACCATCGAAAGCTATCGCGAGGAGTTTAACAATATCAGCACGCAAATAAGTCTGGCTGCCAATTACGAGGACTGGATGGAGGTGTATAAAAAGCTTGTGTTTTGGGAGATGGAGCTTACCTCCTCGCAAAATCCGCTGCTCGACCTGCTGATGTCGCAAAAATCGGAGGCCAACAGCTCGTTTGTGAAATTCGTAAAACGAAACTATGAGGGATGGATACAAAACCCGGACGACAGGCCTTTACTCAGCCCCGATTTGTTCAGGAAAAAAGTGTTTCCGGCAATAGAAAACGGCGAGAAGATATTCTTTATCCTGATCGACAATTTCCGCCTCGACCAGTGGGAAGAGATAAAAGATATACTCGCGCCCAATTTCACATTCAACGAAGATTTGTATTACAGCATTCTTCCAACGGCGACCCAGTATGCGCGCAATGCTATTTTTTCGGGACTTATGCCCAAGCAAATCAGCCAGTTATTCCCCGAACTGTGGATAGACGAAGACGAGGAAGAAGGAAAAAATATCAACGAAGAGCCCTTGATTAGAACGCAGATTGAGCGTTTTCGGAAAAATTATTCGTTTTCGTACAATAAGCTGTTGACATCAGCCAGCGGAGACAAACTGATACAGAACATCGGCAACCTCAATAATAATCAGTTGAACGTGATTGTCATTAATTTTGTCGATATGCTTTCGCACGCACGCACCGAGTCGAAAATGATACGCGAACTTGCTTCCGACGAGGCCGCATACCGCTCGCTGACCAGATCGTGGTTCAAACATTCGAGTACCGCCGATTTGTTCAATAAAATTGCCGAAAAAGGCTATAAAATCATGTTGACGACCGACCATGGCACCATCCGGGTGAAGAATGCGGTGAAAATTATCGGCGACAAAAACACCAATACCAACCTGCGTTACAAACTGGGAAAAAATCTGAATTACGAATCGAAAAAGGTGTATGAAATAAAGCGTCCCGATGATGTGGCGCTACCCTCGCCAAACCTGACGACAAAGTATATCTTTGCCCAGAATGACGATTTTTTCGCCTACCCCAACAACTATAATTATTATGTATCTTATTATGCCGATACCTTCCAGCACGGAGGCATATCCATGGAAGAAATGATTATTCCGTTCATAACATTGACCCCCAGAAAATAAGCAGATGAAAATCGAAATACAATCCTTAGACACTATTGACCAGGCGGCTGGCGCATTTGTTGAAGCCATGGGCGATAATACCGTATTTGCCTTTCGGGGCGAGATGGGCGCCGGAAAAACAACATTCATAAAAGCCATTTGCGAAAAACTGGGCGTTGAAGACGCCATCACCAGCCCCACATTCGCCATCGTAAACGAATACCGTTCCAACAGCGGAGAACTGATTTATCACTTCGATTTTTACCGGATTAACAAAATAGAAGAGGTCTTCGACTTCGGGTACGAAGATTATTTTTACAGCGGAAGCCTCTGCTTTATCGAATGGCCCGAAAAAATAGAATCGCTACTGCCCCACGATGCCGTAAATGTATGGATAAAGGAATTGGAGGATGGTAGCAGAGAAGTAACCAGCCCCTCCAACCTCCTCGTGGGGGAGGCTTTTTAACTCCCCCACGGGGGATTTAGGGAGCTAAAAATTAATATTGAATGAGTTTCAAAGCAAAAATAAACCACTTAAGACGGCGTACCATGTTGGGGCTGACCTATTACATCGACCGTCTTTACAAGAATCAGAAAGGCGTGTTGACAAACGACGAGGTCAAGCGGATATTGGTTTGTCGCCCCAATAACCGGTTGGGGAACCTGCTGTTAATAACGTCGCTTATTCAGGAATTGTCGGATACTTTCCCCAATGCTGCGATAGATTTGTTTGTGCGAGGTAATCTGGCGCCTATCCTGTTCGAGAATTACAGAAACGTAGATCGGATTATTAAATTACCGCCTAAACCTTTCAAGGAATTGCTCAACTACCTGGGCGTATGGGGCAGATTGCGGAAGTATAAATACGACATCGCTATTAATGTAGTCCCCAATTCTTCGTCCGGGCGGCTTTCGACTTGTTTTAGCCGTTCCCGCTTCAAGTTCCCCGGCGACCTGAACGATGAAATTCCGCCGGAAAACGAAGATTTGCAGCATATTGCCAAATACCCTATTTACAGCATCCGAAAAAACTTGTCGCGCTTTGGTATCGAAGACAAGCAGAAACCGGCGCCGACTATGAACATTCAATTAAGCCCGGACGAATTGGCTAAAGGCAAAGAAACACTGGCGCAAATTACCCCCGAACCCAATAAGGAAACAATCGGCATATACACCTACGCGACCGGCGGCAAATGCTACTCCAAAGACTGGTGGAAAGTGGTGTATGAAAACTTGACGGCAGATTATGGCGAGACGTACAACATTGTGGAAATCCTGCCCAAAGAAAATGTTTCGCAAATAGATTTCAGGGCTCCATCGTGGTACAGCTTGGATATAAGGGGAATGGCTGCCGTAATAGCAAACATGAAAATTTTTATAAGCGCCGATTGTGGCGTGATGCACCTGGCCAGCGCCGCCCAAACGCCAACAGTCGGATTATTCTCAGGCAGCAATATCAAAAAATACTGTCCCTATAACCCCGGCAGCATAGCCATAGATACCAATACGATTCAAGTTCAAAGTTTAAGGCTCAAAGTTTGAAGTTTGAACCTTGAACTTTGAAAGGAGCAATTTCACTACTATAAAAAGTCAATTTATACCCTATCTGACTCCTGCAATTTACTATATTTGTGGGTCTAACCTTTAATACATATACACATGAAAAAACTATTTCTATTCTTTTCGTTTTTACTGATTTGCAGTTGCTATGCAAAATCGGAAAATCAATCGGCCTCTGCCAGTTGGCTTCTAATTGAAAGTGTTGGTCAAGCGGCCTCGCTCAGCGGACAACTCGAAGCAGCAGAAATAACTCTGCAAGGATTGGCTGTTAATGCTTACAGCGGACCTGATGCATCACTGAGGCTCTCGTTAGCCGGAGGCGGAAGCGCTACCTGGCATACGGCTGAAGATGCCAATTGCTACATCGAATTTTCTGTTAGCCCGAAAGCCGGAAACAAATTTTATGCAAGCGAAATATCGGCTTATGTATGCGGTGTGGGTGGCGGAGATGTCCGCGCCAATTTCTATTATTCAACAGATGCCGGTTTTGCTGAGAAAACGCAGATCAATTTCAAGAAAGACGCCAGTATCTCGCGCGATGCCCTCGAGCAGTTGCAAGTGGCTGTTGACAAAACAATTGAAGCAGGTGAAAAGATTTATTTCCGCGTTTATCCCTATTACAAAACGGCCTCTACCGGAAAATATATTTGCCTGAAAGATGCGGTAATCTCCGGCGAAACAGAAGCTACCGAAGTCGCTGTTTCGGTCAACTGGCCGTTTATCAGCGATTTGAAGCCCATCGTTAGCGGCGCTTTATTGGCACAGGATATGGCGTATAGCAGCAATGCCAAACAATATGCCTGGGATGCGCGTGTAAATTTAAGTGGCTCGGCGGTTGATAACGGCACATTCTGCACCAACACAAGCAATTGCCTTTGGACTCCGGCTACCGATATACAGGAGGATGTCTATATTCAGTATGCAGTCGCGCCCAAAGTTGGAGCAACGCTTACCGTGAAAAATCTATCCCTGATGATTGCAGCCACAGCAACAAACAGCTTGTATGCAGCCATATACGTCTCAAAGGATGCTGATTTTGCTACCAAAACAAAATTGAAAGACATTACCCAATTGGCAAACACCGAACTGGAAGCCTGGGATATTCCGCTAACTACACCGGAAGTAGTGAACTCGGGCGAAACTTTTTATGTCCGCGTATATCCGTTCAACAAATCGGCTGCCGATATAACGTATAAATTAATAGGCGTGCGCAATGTAACTATCTCGGGAACGATGATTGGCGCCACTGCCGACCCTGCCGAAGTGAGCACCGTTGCGGCTGCCACTTATATTTCTACCCTTACGGCCTTGGCCGGTGGTAGCGTAACAAACGATGGCGGCGCTCCGGTAACTGCCCGCGGTATGGTTTGGAATACTTCTGCCAATCCCACTATCGACCACTTCAAAACGATAGACGGCGATGGCGCCGGCATTTTTGAATCGACCTTGACAGGGCTTGCTGCCGGAACAAAATATTACGCCCGCGCTTATGCCACAAACAAAGCCGGAACTTCTTACGGAGCTGAAATCAACTTTACCACATTGGCCGAATTGGTGGTTCCTGCCGTTCAAACTTTGGCGACTTCAAACCTGCGCAACACATCGGTGGTGGTGTCGGGTAGGGTAACGGCCTGGGGCGGAACATCTGTAACCGAACGCGGTATTGTGTGGGGAACCGAAACGAATCCGACTGCCAATAAAATTGTTGCCGGAAGCGATATAGGAACATTCCAGGGATATATAGACGGATTGACGCCCGAAACAAAATACTATGTTCGCGCTTATGCCACCAATCAAACCGGTACGGCTTATGGCAACGAACTGTCGGTTACTACCAAAGCTACCGACCCGGATGTTACAAAAATAATCGCACCGGATGGCGCCGGCGATTACACCACTGTGCAGGCGGCCTTCGATGCCGTGCCCGCCGATTATACCGGCAGATGGATTATCCGCATCAAACCGGGCACTTACACCGAACGCCCCAGCTTGGCGAAAGGCAAAGTGAATGTATATCTTGTGGGCGAAGATGCTGCCACCACCATTATCACACACAATACCTTTGCCGGAATGGCTAAACCGGGTGGCGGCACATGGGGAACCAGCGGCTGCCAGACAATGGAAGTTTTGGCCGACGATTTTATGGCGGTTAATATTACGATTGCCAACACTTTTGCCAATTCAAAAGCAAATGCGGCCACCAATTCGGATACGCAAGGCGTTGCTCTTAAAACACAGGGCGACCGGCAAAGCTTCTACAATTGCCGCATTACCGGATACCAGGATACTTATTTGGGAAACAGCATAGGACGCGCCTACTTCAAGGATTGTTATGTGGAAGGAAATGTTGATTTTATATTTGGTCGTCAGACGGTGGTCTTTGACCAGTGCACCACCTATGTAAACCGCACGGGAAGCGTGTTGACAGCTCCTTCTACCGAGAAAACAACGAAGTTCGGAATGGTATTCTTGGATTGCAATATCACCGCTCCATCTACTTCTTATTCCGATTTTAACGGCGATAAGTTTAAAGAATTTTATTATGGCCGTCCCTGGCAGCAACAACCCCGGTCGGCATTTATCCGTTGCGAAGTTCCCGCAACCTTGAACGAAAAAGGATGGACGACTATGAGCGGTGGATTAAATCCCGTATTTGTGGAATATGCCTGCATCGGCGACGGCGCAACAGCCGATCGTTTAAGCAAACGGGGCAACGAAGGGAAAGTATTGACCGCCGGAGAAGCGGCAATTTATACCGTAGAAAATGTATTCAAAAAAGATACCGATCCGAGTTTTGCCGCCGATTGGATGCCCAAGGCTGCTCCGGATGCCGATTTAATTACATCCATAGGCAAAAATGCAATAAGCGCATCCAAGTCTTACAGCACGCCAAACCCTTTTACCGATAGCTTTACCGTTCATTATGCGCTTGCCGCTAACTCGAACGTGGTAATTAATTTGTACAATATAAATGGTGTATTGTTGAAAAAGCTGGCCGACAGCACACAAGGCGAAGGCGCTTACGCAGTAGAATGTGATGGTTCGCAACTACCATCAGGCGTGTATTATTACACTATCCAGTTGGGAAACAGTATCGAAACACACAAGCTTATCAAAAGATAGGTTCTTTTTTAGGAGGTATTATACAGGGGAAAGCTGTCTTCATTTTTGGAGGCAGCTTTTTTTACTGGGTTGTCTTATAAGTTGAATTAGCACACGGATTACACGGAGAATACAGAAAAATACGGAATATATTTGTAATTTAGAGATTTCAACCCGTAAGGAGGCTGTGTCAAAAGTCTTTTTCTTAGATTGTCATTGCGGGCTCCGACCCGCAATCTCCTGACAACTAAATGATGTTTGTTAGGAGATCCCGTGTCAAGCATGGGATGACAGACTTTTGAGACAGCCTCCTACAAAAGTTTATTCAATAACAATTGACTTTCGAGGTGGTTTACGTCCAATTCGGCCACTTTCTGAAAGTGTTTTTTTGCTTCACCGGATTTTCCCAGTCCCAGATTTCCCAAGCCCATCACATAATAGCAATGTATTTGATTGCGCACATTCAGGTCATCTTCCCAAATGGCCAAGTCGGGTAATGATACGGCAAAATAGTCGATCTTGCAATTGTCGAAGAGGTGTTTTTCTCCGTGATCAATCAATTTGTTGAAGCAACTTTTTGACTTATCCTTATTTCCGAGCGCTTTCCAAGCCAATCCCTGGTAATATATTTTATCGGGTTGCTGGTCGTTGTAGAAAAAAGCCTGCTGGGGTTCGGGCGAACCTACCGTTGCTTTTTGGAAATAGCGAACAGCCAGCTCCTCATTTCCTATTCCACGATAAGCGATGCCTTTGTAGTAATCCACATCGTTTTCTTCGGCATTAATCAACTTTCCTTCGCCCAGATTATGCGGGTAAGCATCTGTTTCGTGCAATAAGCTTAAGGCATTCTCATACTCTCCGGCTTCTATTGCCTGTTTAGCCAGTTCTATGCGGCACAGGGTATATTGTTTGGTAACTTTGCCCTCGCCGCCTTCCCATGGATGGAATGTATGCGAGGCTATCTGGTTCTTTGCTTCACTGTATTTTCCGGTTTGATTGAGCAGTGTGATGTGCTCAATGCATAAATCATCACGCTGTTCGACCAATGCTGCCTGTTTTTCAAATAATGCCAGCCGTTCTTTGTGGGGCATTCCCAATTTCTTGTAAAGTTGATCAAGTTCCATAAACAAGCGGGAATTGGCCGTATCAAGATGGAAAGCCTTTTCCAGTAAGTTTTTGGCTTGCTGTTTCTTGTTCGATTTATTGTAACAGGCCAATGCCAGATTCCGCAGAACAGCCGGAAATTTATCGTTCAATTCCACCGATTTTTCCCAGCATTTCACCGCATCCTCGTATTGACGGGCGGCATACCAGAAATTTCCCAGATAATAGGGCGCCAAAGCATCACTCGGATTCACAACCATGGCATCCTGCAAAATGTTTACCTCTTCGATGCGATTGGGAAAACACTTGTCGGGACACATTTTTGAGGCCGTTTTGTAATATGCTAAAGCTTTGTTCCTGTCGCCTTTCATCGAAGCAAAATAGCCCAATGCATAATACACCATCGGATATACATTGTACTCATTCCTAACAATATACGAAAGCAGTTGCGATGCTTCATCATAAAATCCGGCGGATGCAAAATCCAAAGCATATTCTATATAAGAATGGACAGCCCCGTGCATCAGGTCGAGCAATTCTTGCAAATCTTCGGGCTTGCTGGTTAACAGGTATTTCTCGAAACGGCAGCCCATGTTGAAGTTATCAATCTTGAGCGATGCTTCAATCAGTGCAAGCGCCTCTTCTTTTCTGCCCAGTTTTCTCAGAATGGATGTTTTCAGTTGCCGCGCCTTGTGATTGTGCCAGTTGCGGACAAGGCAGCGATCGATTCTGTCCAGCGCCTCCTCCCAAAGACCTTTGCCGGCATCTAGTTGGGCGAGCGAAAAATAGCCCGAATCTTGCCAGGCCGCATTCCATGTCGATTTGAAAAAAGCAGCATAGGCGCTTTCTGCATTCCCTTGCATTTTAAGGCTCCAGCCCAAATTGTAATAAGGTTCGCCATCGTAGGGATTGGGATTGCGCCCGGTCAGCGTTTCTATGGCTTTGCGAAAGTAGGGTTCGGCTTGTGCAAATTGTCCGCGGCGCATCAACAGCAATCCCATGGCATTGTTGCAACGCACATCGCCCGGTTCGCGTTTCAATCCTTCCCGATAATAATCTGTTGGGTTGTAAGTGGCGTGGCGGTATTGTTCCAGATGCAGGCCTGTGAGGTACAGCTGCTCGATGGAGGCTATCTCCTGAGGCGTTTTTGCCGCCTTTGCCGGGTTGGGCGCGGGTTTTATTTCGGGCTTATCGGCCTGATAGCGGAGCAATTTTTTCCCATCGGCAGTTATCACGGCGAGTATCAGCTCTTCGGATGGAACATTCCCCACGGCCAGCTCCCTGAAATAGTACTCAGCAGGAGAAGTATTGGCTTGTTCGTTGACATAAACCTTTCCGGCCACATCTTTCAACACAACGCGTAAATTTTTGTACTCGGAAGTTGTGTAAAGGGTGATACGGGCTTTTTCGCCTTCTCTATCCAGATTAACGATGGCATCTTTGTTGGCGTTTTTTACATAGCCAACCTCGGCGTAGGGCATAAAATATTGCAGCCACGATTTCTCTTCGTTCGGCTGTAACCACGAAAAATCGGGTTGATTATCGGTATAAACACCCGTCATTAATTCGATATACGGGCCGTCTTCATCGGTCAGGTTCCTGTCCCAAGCCCGTCCGAAATCGCCGTATCCCCATGTCCACTGCTTTTTACCGGGCGATACGTGGTGATTGGCCACGTGCAGTAAACCGCCTTTCACGTCTTCCTCGTAGCCGCCAACGAAGTTAAACTTCGATTGCACAGCCATATACGAAGTAGGTACGGGAATATTTTTATATTTCGATATATCAACTCCCGCCGAATAATCTTGCTTGTAATACAGTCCGGTTGCTATCGGGAAGTTGGAAACATCGCGCTTACCGTGGTCGAATACGGCATGTACATCCGGCGGAAATACCGAATGGTAGGCATCATTTACCACAACAGCCGGATTTGCCCACCACAGAAATGTTTGGGGAAAGGCTGTGCGGTTGTATATTTTCACCTTGATTTCGAGGTAGGCCTTGCCCGGATATAGCGTGAAGCCTTGCATCCCTTTCGTGCGAAACATCCGCTCCACTTCGTTGCACCAAACCGTTACGCTTCCATCTGCATTTTTCTCGATGCAGTAATCGGTAGGTAGAAATGTGCTGGGACGGTGATGTTGAGGCCAGTTAAACTCAATTCCTCCCGAAATCCAGGGCCCTGTAAGCCCCACCAGGGCGGGTTTCACTACCTGATTGTAATAGACAAAATGCCGTTGCTTTACTTTGTCGTACGCCATCTGAACACGTCCGCCCAATTCGGGCAGAATCATTATCTTGAGGTATTCGTTCTCGAGGAACAGGGCGTGATAGCTTTTGTCTTTTTTTTCATCCGAAATTTTTTCGACAACGGGGTAAGGATATACAACCCCCGAACTGCCTTGATAGATGCGCTTTTCGGAGAATATCGGATTTTTTTCTTCTTCGCCTATTTCGTAGGTCGGCAACAAGATGTCCTCGGCCCATGCCCTGACAACTCCTTTCTGATTCACCGTTGATTGAATCAGGTATGCGGTTATTTTTTCCATTAGTTGGATTTAGTTAATTCATTTTCAATTTCTTCCAGCGATTTCCCTTTTGTTTCGGGCAAAGTCTTCTTTATAAATATAAATCCCGATACACAGATAATGCCGTACAGCCAGAATGTGCCGTAGGCGCCAAGCGAACTATTCAGCAGCGGGAAGGTATAGGTGAGGCCAAAGCAAGCTGCCCACAACGAAAAAGTAGCAACAGCCATCGCCATCCCGCGGATACGGGTCGGAAATATTTCGGAAATAATAACCCAGGTAACCGGGGCGAGCGTCATGGCATAACAGGCGATGGCCAGCGCCCCCAATATCAGTACGGCAATGCCCGACACGTCGAAATAGTAACAGGCGCCCATCGCCGCATAGATGCACGCCAGGCCTGCCGCGCCAAACAACAACAGCGAACGCCGACCCAGTTTATCGACCGTGTACATGCCGACAAAAGTAAAAATCACATTCGTTACGCCCGTAATAACAATATTGAACAGTATATCCGAAACGCCATAACCGGCGCTTGCAAATATCTCCTGCGCATAGTTGAAAATCACATTTATACCGCACCATTGCTGGAATGCAGCGATAACAATGCCGATAAGCAGTATCTTGGGCATCCTCCCTTTGAATAGCAGTTTGTAGTTTACTTTTTCTTTTGCCTGATTGGCGGCTGTCTCCAGCGATAACATTTCGATCGAGGCATATTTTTCGCCACCGATACGAACAAGAATCTTCTTCGCTTGTTCGAACCGGTATTTTGAACTGAGCCAACGGGGACTTTCGGGGATGACAAAGGCCAATATAAAAAATAGCAGAGCGGGTGCGGCTTCGGCCCAAAACATCCATCGCCAGCCCATTTGGCCGTTCCACGAGCTGAGGATGTCTTCTCCTTCGACAACCGAATCGGCTATCAGCCAATTGACAAGTTGCGCGCCCAGAATACCCAAGACGATGGTCAACTGATTGATAGATACAAATTTACCTCTGACGCTGGCCGGAGAAACTTCCGCAATGTACATGGGTGAAAGATTGGAGGCCATTCCAATACCGATTCCGCCCAAAACGCGGTAGAAAACAAACCACGAAAGACTGTCGCAAATACCTGTGCCTATGGCCGATACCGTAAAAGTTACCGATGCCGTTATCAGCAATAATTTCCGGCCATATTTGTCGGATAAACTGCCCGAAACCATCACGCCCAGCAAGCACCCAAGTACGGCGCTGGCCATCACAAATCCTTGTACGGATGGCGAATCGGCGATATTAAAATAGATTTCGTAAAATGGCTTGGCTCCTCCAATTACTACAAAGTCGTAACCGAACAATAAACCACCCATAGCCGAAACAAATGAGATTAACAACAAATAAAGACTGGTCTGCTTTTTCATGGTGATATTTTTTGTTTACTATTTTGAAAATACAAAATTACGCTTATTATACCGCTAAAAAATGGATTTTTCTTTTGAAAACATGTAAAATATCACTACAATTGTGCGATGTTACGGATAAATGAAATAGCAAACGGAAAAGCAGCATGAAAGATTACACAACAATAGCCGATGGCTTTAAGGGCGAGAAGGCAATCGTTACTCCTTACAACATACGCGATTATCAGGAAAGCAACGCGATTACGCGCCAGTTATTTGTAAGCCATATCGGCTATTATCCCGATGCCAAATACCATTTTCGCCAACGGGAAAACGGCGCTCCCGAAAATATTCTTATTTATTGCGAAAAAGGCAAAGGATGGATTGAGCACAACGGCGAGAAGCTAACGCTGACGGCTAACAAGGCCTATATTATTCCGGCAAACGAACCTCATGCCTACGGAGCCGATAACCGGGAACCGTGGAGCATATACTGGTTGCATTTCAAGGGGGAAAATACGAACATGTTCGGCGCTATTTTTGGGCAACTGCTAAGCATTGACGAATCGGATAACAGCCGCTATAAAGACCGCTTCGATTTGTTTGAAAGCATTTACCGCAACCTCGAGATGGGCTACAGTCCCGAAAACCTCGAGTACATCAGTTTCTGCCTTATGCACCTGCTGGCCTCCCTGAAATACCTGCCTCAATACAGGGAACTGAAAACCGTGAAACTGGACGATGTGATAAGAAAAAGCATTGTATATATGAAAGAAAACCTCGAAAACAGAATAACCCTGGATGATATTGCCCAAGCTGTGGGATATTCCAAATCGCACCTGATAACGCTGTTCACACAAAAAACATCCTATTCGCCCATCGTGTATTACAACCAGTTAAGAATACAACGCGCCTGTAGTTACCTGCAATTTTCCGACCTGAAAATCAAAGAAATAGCATTCCGGCTAGGCTTCTACGACCCCTACCACTTCTCAAAAGCATTTCAAAAAGAAATGGAAATTTCGGCGCGGGAGTATCGCAGGAAATATAAGGATGCGAAAGAGTGAAGGGGGGCACCTGTTATAAACGAATGGGAGCGTAGATTTAAAACCTCATTCCCACCTAATTTTTATTACAAAACAACCTCAGTAGCAGCATAGTGTTATATAAAAATACCAACCTAATTGCCTCATTGCTAGTTTTGTGTTTATAAATTGGGGATAATGATGTAATGAGGTTTCTTGTGTTGCTATTTATTTGCTACTGAGGTTGTTTTGTAATAAAAATTAGGTGGGAGGTTTTTTTTTGCTGTTATTTGTTGCGAAGGAGATGCGCTTCAACCCCGCAAATGACAGGCAATTTATTGCCAAATCAATCCATCGCATATTATGCCAATTACCACAATGAATTTGCTAATTTACTAATTCTCAAATTTGCTGATTTTTTTCTTCTCAATTGTTTGGTTATCCTGTTGAATATATGTACCTTTGCAACTCGAATTTCGTAAAAATCAGACGATTTTGTGGTGTATCTTTTTGATATTCATGGGGTTGTTATGGTTTTTACTTAAGTTGTGTAATTAAAAATATAATATTAGATTTAAGTTCTAAAGATTAAAAAAATGCCTACAATTCAACAATTAGTAAGAAAAGGACGGGCTGTTTTGGTTGATAAGAGTAAATCTCCTGCTTTGGATTCATGTCCTCAAAGAAGGGGCGTTTGTGTGAGAGTTTACACAACAACTCCCAAAAAACCAAACTCGGCAATGCGTAAAGTAGCGCGTGTACGTTTAACAAATTCAAAAGAAGTGAATGCATACATACCCGGCGAAGGGCATAACTTGCAAGAACACTCGATTGTACTTGTTAGAGGCGGCCGTGTGAAAGACCTTCCAGGGGTTCGTTATCACATTGTTCGCGGAACATTGGATACAGCCGGCGTGAACGGTCGTACGCAACGCCGCTCCAAATACGGAGCAAAACGTCCGAAAGCTGGAGCAGCCGCTGCAGCAGCCAAGGGTAAGAAAAAATAAATACCTTTGAAGCTTAACCGAGATTTTAAAATTATTATTAAAACGGTTTGAGTTTATTGGATAGGCTAACAACGGGTTGAGTAAATGGTTCGGAGGAATCGTTGAAGACGTTTGAAAAAAGCAACCAAAGACAAGAACAAAACTTACAAGTTAAAATGAGAAAAGCAAAACCAAAGAAAAGACAGATCCTGCCGGATCCTGTTTTCGGTGATGTAAAGGTTACAAAATTTGTTAACCATTTAATGTATGACGGTAAAAAAAGTACCGCATACGATATTTTCTACGGCGCACTGAATGTTGTGAAAACAAAACTCCCCAATGAAGAAAAATCTCCGTTGGAAATATGGAAGGCTGCGCTGGATAACATTACTCCGCAAGTGGAAGTGAAGTCGCGCCGGGTAGGTGGGGCAACATTCCAAGTTCCAACAGAAATTCGTCCCGACCGTAAAGAATCAATCTGTATGAAAAACCTGATTCTTTATTCACGTAAAAGAGGTGGAAAAACAATGGCAGATAAATTGGCTGCCGAAATTGTTGACGCATTTAATAACCAGGGAGGTTCATTTAAAAGAAAAGAGGATATGCACCGAATGGCTGAAGCTAACCGCGCATTCGCTCACTTCAGGTTTTAATTAAGGAGAAAACAAATAATGGCAAAAGTATTAGAGGGTTTAAGAAATACAAGAAACATAGGTATCATGGCGCATATCGATGCGGGAAAGACAACGACCTCAGAGCGTATTCTTTTCTACACCGGTTTGACGCATAAAATAGGTGAGGTGCATGATGGCGCCGCCACCATGGACTGGATGGAGCAGGAACAAGAACGTGGTATCACTATCACTTCGGCTGCTACAACAACACAATGGAAGTACGATAACGAACTCTTCAAGATTAATCTTATCGACACTCCGGGACACGTTGACTTCACCGTTGAGGTAGAACGCTCATTGCGTATTCTGGATGGCGCTGTTGCTACATTTTGTGCAGTAGGCGGCGTTGAACCGCAATCGGAAACCGTTTGGCGTCAGGCCGATAAATACAATGTTCCGCGTATTTGCTACGTGAACAAAATGGACCGCTCGGGAGCTAACTTCTTTGAAGTAGTTCGCCAGGTGAAAGAAGTATTGGGGGCAAATCCTTGTCCTATCCAAATACCCATTGGTTCGGAAGAAAAATTCAGAGGCATCGTTGACCTTGTAACGATGAAAGCGCTTTACTGGCACGACGAAACGATGGGCGCAGATTACTCCATCGAAGAAATCCCTGCCGAATATGTGGCAGAAGCCCAGGAATGGCGCGAAAAAATGCTCGAAAAAGTAGCGGAATGCGACGAAACCCTGATGGAGAAATTCTTCGACGATCCGTCCACTATTACCGAGGATGAAATCAATACAGCTCTTCGTATCGGAACCTTGTCGATGCAAATTAACCCCATGATTCTTGGATCATCGTTCAAAAACAAAGGTGTACAATGCCTTTTGAATGCGGTTTGTATGTACTTGCCCAGTCCTATCGATACACTTGCTATTGAAGGAACAGATCCCCGTACCGATAAAGTAATTATTCGTCATCCCAGTCCCGATGAACCGCTTTGTGCGCTCGCGTTCAAGATAGCAACCGACCCGTTTGTGGGACGCTTGTGTTTCTTCCGCGTTTATTCGGGAGAGCTGCCCTCAGGCTCGTATGTTTACAACAGCCGTTCGGACAAAAAAGAACGTATTTCGCGTCTGTTCCAGATGCACTCAAACAAACAAAATCCGAAAGACGTTATCGGATGCGGTGATATAGGCGCCGGAGTAGGATTTAAAGATATTCGCACCGGTGATACTTTGTGCGATGAAGACCATCCTATCGTGCTCGAATCGATGGACTTCCCCGAACCGGTTATCGGTATTGCCGTTGAGCCCAAAACCCAGAAAGACATAGATAAATTGTCGAATGGTTTGGCTAAACTGGCAGAGGAAGACCCAACATTCCGCGTTCATACCGACGAAGATTCGGGTCAGACCGTTATCGAAGGTATGGGTGAGTTGCACTTGGAAATCATTATCGACCGTCTGAAACGCGAGTTTAAGGTAGAGTGTAACCAAGGACGTCCTCAGGTATCTTATAAGGAAGCAATTACAAAAGAAGTGGAGCTTCGCGAAGTGTATAAGAAACAAACCGGTGGTCGTGGTAAATTTGCTGATATAATCGTGAAAGTAGGCCCTGTTGATGCCGACTTTGAAGGCGACTTGCAATTTGTGGATGAAGTGAAAGGCGGTAACATTCCAAAAGAATTTATTCCTTCGGTTCAGAAAGGGTTCGCTCGCGCTATGAAGAATGGTGTTTTGGCCGGTTTCCCTATCGAAAAACTGAAAGTGAGCTTGCTCGATGGTTCTTACCATCCGGTTGACTCCGACCAGTTGTCGTTTGAAATTTGTGCCATTCAGGCATTCAGGAGCGCGGTGGAAAAAGCCGGTCCTGTATTGCTGGAACCAATTATGAAAGTAGAAGTTGTAACTCCTGAAGAAAACATGGGGGATGTGATTTCCGACTTGAATAAACGGCGCGGTCAGGTAGAAGGCATGGAATCGAACCGTTCGGGCGCCCGTGTGGTGAAAGCAAAAACACCTCTTGCCGAGATGTTTGGCTATGTTACCTCGTTGAGAACGATAACTTCGGGTAGAGCAACATCATCAATGACGTTCTCTCATTACGAAGAACTTTCGGCCTCAATCGCACGACAGGTACTGACAGAATTTAAAGGACGTGTTGAATTAATTAAATAAAAAGGAAATGAATAAGCGGGCAGTAGTTAGTAAATGACTCTTAATTACGGCTTGCTTATTTCTAATATAAACCCAATTAACCCAATTTTTGTATGAGTCAAAAAATCAGAATCAAACTGAAATCTTACGATTACAACCTCGTTGATAAATCGGCCGAAAAGATTGTGAAAACAGTAAAATCTACGGGCGCAGTGGTAAGCGGACCAATTCCGTTACCCACCCACAAACGTATTTTTACCGTGAACCGTTCGACATTCGTAAACAAAAAATCGCGCGAACAATTTGAATTGTGTTCTTACAAAAGGCTTATCGACATCTACAGCTCGACAGCAAAAACTGTGGATGCGCTGATGAAGCTCGAATTGCCAAGCGGCGTAGAAGTAGAAATCAAAGTTTGATCATTTAATAATTAAAAGAAATGCCAGGATTATTAGGAAGAAAAATCGGAATGACATCCGTATTCAGCGCCGAGGGAAAAAATGTTCCATGCACTGTTATCGAAGTAGGTCCTTGTGTTGTTACTCAAGTAAAAACTGCTGAAACAGATGGTTACGAAGCCGTTCAGTTGGGCTTTACCGATAAAAAGGAAAAGCATACCACCAAACCGCTTCAGGGACACTTCAAAAAAGCAGGAGTAACACCAAAAAGGCACTTGGCCGAGTTCAAAGGATTTGCAAACTGCAAATTAGGAGATGTGCTAACCGTTGACACCGTATTCGACGACAGCGTTGGATTTGTTGACGTTATAGGAACATCGAAAGGTAAAGGATTCCAAGGGGTTGTAAAACGCCATGGATTTGGCGGGGTTGGACAAGCAACACTTGGACAGCACAATCGTCTGCGCGCACCAGGGTCAATCGGAGCCTGTTCGTATCCAGCTAAGGTTTTCAAAGGTACCAGAATGGGCGGCCAAATGGGCAATGCTCGTGTTACGGTTCAAAACCTTCAGATAGTTAAAGTCATTGCCGAACACAATCTTTTGTTGATAAGAGGTTCTGTACCGGGATGTAAAGGTTCAATCGTATTAATTGAGAAATAATGGAACTTAGCGTATATAATATCAGCGGTAAAGAAACCGGAAAAAAAGTAGCCCTGAATGAGGCTATCTATGGGATTGAACCTAACGACCACGTACTTTGGCTTGATGTGAAACAATATTTGGCTAACCAGCGCCAAGGTACTCACAAGTCGAAAGAAAGAAGCGAAGTATCGGGTAGTACACGTAAACTTATCCGCCAGAAAGGTGGCGGTGGCGCTCGTAGAGGCGACATCAATTCGCCCCTGCTAGTAGGTGGTGGCCGTGTATTTGGCCCCAGGCCAAGAGATTACGGCTTCAAACTGAATAAAAAAGTGAAAGCCCTGGCTCGCAAGTCGGCGCTTTCGTACAAAGCAAAAGAAAATCAGATTTTGGTAGTTGAAGACTTATTGTTTGACGCCCCCAAAACAAAAGATTTTGTAGCATTGGCCAAAAATTTGCAAGTTGCTGATAAAAAGCTACTTTTAGTTTTGCCGGATCAAAATAAAAATGTATATTTGTCGGCTCGTAATTTGCAGAGAGTTAAAGTTATAACAGCTTCTGACTTAAACACTTACTCGATTCTGAATAGCACATGTCTGGTGCTTTCCGAATCTTCGGTTGCTGTAATTGATAACCTTTTTAAAGCATAAGGAGAAAGAAACTATGGGAATATTAATAAAACCAGTACTTACAGAAAAGCAAACCGACATTACGGAAAAATTTCCGAACCGTTATGCTTTTCGCGTTGTTCCAAGTGCAAACAAGGCCGAAATAAAGAACGCAATCGAGCAAATGTATAGTGTAAATGTTGTACGTGTAAATACCATGAATTACGCCGGAAAGCGTAAAAGCCGCTACACAAAAGCAGGTATGATAAACGGAAAAACATCAGCGTACAAAAAAGCAATAGTAACCTTGAAAGAAGGCGAAATAATAGACTTTTTTAGTAATATCTAAATAGAAAAATGGCAGTACGTAAATTAAAGCCCACAACACCGGGGCAAAGACACAAAGTTATTGGTACGTTTGAGAACATTACTGCGAGTGTACCAGAAAAATCTCTTGTAGTCGGTAAAAACTTTTCGGGTGGTCGTAACAACACCGGCAAGATGACAATGCGTTATCTGGGTGGCGGACACAAAAGAAAATACAGGATTATTGATTTCAAGAGAACTAAAGACGGAATTCCAGCCACAGTAAAAACAATAGAATACGATCCGAATCGCTCGGCCCGTATCGCCCTGTTGTTTTACGCTGACGGAGCAAAAGCATACATGCTGGCTCCCAACGGCTTGGAAGTAGGTCAGACAGTAATGTCGGGGGCAGTAGCTGCACCTGAAGTAGGAAATGCATTACCATTGCTTAATATCCCAATCGGTACGGTTGTTCACAACATCGAGCTGCGTCCGGGACAAGGAGCTAAGATGGTTCGTTCGGCTGGAACATTTGCGCAGTTGACTTCACGCGAAGGCGATTATGCGATTATCAGAATGCCATCGGGTGAAACTCGTAAAATTCTTTTAAGTTGTAAAGCGACAATAGGTAGTGTAGGTAACTCAGATCATGCGCTTGAAAAATCAGGTAAGGCAGGACGCTCCAGATGGCTTGGCCGTCGTCCTCATAACCGGGGAGTAGTGATGAACCCCGTAGATCACCCGATGGGCGGGGGTGAAGGACGCGCTTCGGGAGGCCATCCACGCTCACGCAAAGGTTTATACGCTAAGGGCTTAAAGACCAGAGCGCCTAAAAAGCACTCTTCTAAGTATATCATCGAAAGAAGAAAGAAATAATCTGATTTAATTTAAAAGAAAACTATGAGTCGTTCATTAAAAAAAGGCCCGTATATCAATGTGAAACTAGAAAAGAAAGTTCTGACCATGAATGAGTCGGGAAAGAAAGTTGTAGTTAAAACATGGGCAAGAGCTTCGATGATTTCTCCTGATTTCGTAGGACACACTATTGCTGTACACAACGGAAATAAATTTATTCCCGTATATATTACAGAAAATATGGTAGGACATAAATTAGGGGAGTTCTCTCTGACCCGCACATTCCGTGGACACGGAGGTAACAAGAAAAAATAAGCGGGCGGAAGCTTTATAAAAAATAAAAAAGAAAACATTAGTAAAAATGGGTGCAAGAAAAAGAATAACAGCTGAACAAAGAAAGGAAGCCAAAAAATCCGTGTCTTTTGCCAAGTTGAACGATGTGCCAACTTCTCCTCGTAAAATGCGCTTAGTCGCAGATTTAGTTCGCGGTATGGAAGCATTCAAAGCTCTTGGAGTTTTGAAATTCTCGAACAAAGATGCCGCAGCAAGAGTAGAAAAGTTGTTACGTTCGGCTATAGCGAATTGGGAAGCCAAAAATGAGCGGAAAGCAGAAAGCGGCGAACTATACATATCTTTGATAAAAGTAGATGGAGGAGCGATGTTAAAAAGACTTCGCCCCGCTCCGCAAGGAAGAGGTTACAGAATACGCAAACGTTCGAATCATGTAACGCTTCATGTTGATACACTTAATAATAAACCAAATTAATTCGCTAAGATGGGACAAAAGATTAATCCGATAGCAAATCGTTTAGGAATCATCAGAGGATGGGATTCAAACTGGTATGGTGGAAAAAAATATGCAGAGACTATATTGGAAGACACCAAAATCCGTAAATACCTGAATGCTCGTCTGGCTAAAGCAAGTGTATCGCGTATTGTAATTGAAAGAACTTTGAAACTCGTTACAATCACAGTTTGTACAGCCCGTCCGGGTATCATTATTGGTAAAGGCGGACAGGAAGTTGACAAGTTGAAAGAAGAGTTGAAAAAGATTACCGACAAAGATATTCAAATCAACATATTTGAAATCAAAAAGCCCGAGCTTGATGCCGTAATCGTGGCCAATAACATAGCCCGCCAGATAGAAGGTAAAATCGCTTACCGCCGCGCCGTGAAAATGGCAATAGCTTCCACCATAAGAATGGGAGCCGAAGGTATAAAAGTGATGGTATCGGGACGTTTGAACGGCGCAGAAATGGCCCGTTCGGAAATGTACAAAGAAGGAAGAACCCCTCTTCACACATTCCGTGCCGATATAGATTACGCTCATGCCGAAGCATTGACAAAAGTGGGTATAATAGGTGTAAAAGTGTGGATTTGCCGTGGAGAAATTTACGGTAAGAAAGACCTCGCACCATCGTTCACATCATCCAAAGAAAGCGGGCACCCGCAAGGCGGCGCTCACAGACAACAAGAAGGTGGCGGCGCTGGAAAAGGTTTCAAGAAAGGAAAGAGAAAGTAAGTATTAAACGTTTGAAGCAGAAGTAAAATGTTACAACCGAAAAAAACAAAATTCAGAAGACAGCAGAAAGGCCGCATGAAAGGAAATGCCCAACGAGGCAACCAATTGGCCTTCGGTTCATTCGGAATCAAAACATTAGATTCTAAATGGATCACCGGACGCCAGATAGAGGCGGCTCGTGTTGCTGTTACTCGTTACATGCAACGTCAAGGGCAAGTTTGGGTGAGAATATTCCCCGACAAACCTATAACCAAAAAACCAGCCGAAGTGCGTATGGGTAAAGGTAAAGGTTCGCCCGAAGGATTCGTTGCACCAGTTACTCCGGGAAGAATTCTTTTCGAAATCGAAGGAGTTTCTTTTGATGTGGCCAAAGAAGCATTGCGCCTGGCAGCACAAAAGCTTCCTGTTACTACAAAATTTGTAGTGCGCAGAGATTATGACTTAACAAATCAAAATGTGTAAACTATGAAGATCGCGGAAGTAAGAGAATTGTCCGGAAAGGAACTATTGGAAAGAATTGATGCCGAAAGAGCAGCTTTGGATCAAATGATTATCAATCATAGTGTATCTCCATTGGATAGCCCTGCCGAAATCAAGAAAAAACGCAGAACAATTGCGCGTATGTTAACGGTCTTGAGCCAAAGTAAAGTAAACAAATAATTAAGAGTTTGATGGAAACGAGAAATTTAAGGAAAGAAAGAATCGGGGTCGTTTTCAGTAACAAAATGGATAAAACCATTACGGTAGCTGTAAAATGGAAAGAAAAACACCCTATCTATGGAAAGTTCGTTAACAAAACGAAGAAATATCATGCTCATGACGATAAGAACGACTGCAACATTGGCGACACTGTCAGAATAATGGAAACTCGTCCTTTGAGTAAGACAAAAAGATGGAGATTAGTAGAAATAATTGAAAGGGCTAAGTAAGAGTTATGATACAGCAAGAATCAAGATTAGTGGTAGCAGATAACAGTGGTGCAAAAGAAGCGCTTTGTATTCGCGTATTAGGCGGAACCAAAAGACGCTATGCATCGGTAGGGGATATTATCGTAGTAGCTATCAAAAGTGTAATCCCTTCGAGTGATGTAAAAAAAGGCGCGGTAACGAAAGCCATTATCGTTCGCACAAAAAAAGAAGTTCGCCGCCAGGACGGATCTTATATCCGTTTCGACGATAACGCCTGCGTGTTGCTAAATGCAGCCGGCGATATCAGAGGCACCCGTATTTTCGGGCCGGTAGCAAGAGAACTTCGTGCGACAAACATGAAGATCGTATCATTGGCGCCAGAGGTACTATAATCAAATAAAACCAAGTAGGTGATGAGCAAATTACATATCAAAAAAGGCGATATAGTTTATGTAAATACCGGAAAAAGTAAAGGCAAAACAGGACGTATCCTGAAAGTTTACGTCGAAAAACAACGCGCTATCGTTGAAGGCCTTAACATGGTAACAAAACATACTAAGCCCAATGCTAAAAGTCCTCAAGGAGGAATAGAGAAAATAGAATCTTCCATCCATATCTCGAACCTGAACGTTGTTGACCCGAAAACCGGCAAACCAACCCGTATAGGTCGTAAAGAAGTGGGCGGAAAATTAGTGCGTTATTCTAAAAAATCAGGGGAGGAGATTAAATAATGAGCAGTACAACAAATCTCAGAACAGAATATAAAGACCGTATTGTAGCCATTTTAATGAAAGAATTCGGATACAAATCTTCGATGCAAGTACCGGTTCTTAAAAAAATTGTGGTAAATCAGGGTTTGGGAATTGCAGTTGCCGATAAAAAAATTATCGAAACAGCTCTTAACGAAATCGCCGCAATCACAGGTCAGAAAGCAGTTGCAACAGTATCTAAGAAAGATATTTCAAACTTCAAGCTGCGTAAGAAAATGCCTATCGGTGTGATGGTTACATTGCGCCACGACAAAATGTATGAATTCTTGGAAAGACTCGTCCGAGTAGCGCTTCCCCGTATTCGCGACTTCAAAGGTATTGAAGGAAAGCTCGACGGAAGAGGAAATTATACATTAGGTATTGAAGAGCAAATTATTTTTCCCGAAATTAATATCGACAATATTGCTAAAATCTTGGGAATGAATATTACCTTTGTAACCTCTGCAAAAACAGATGAAGAAGGATACGCTCTGTTGAAAGAGTTCGGATTACCGTTTAAAAACGAAAAAAAAGCTTAAGTATATAATATGGCAAAAGAATCAATGAAAGCCCGTGAGGTGAAGAGAGCGAAAATGGTTGCAAAATATGCAGCTAAAAGAACTCAACTAAAGGCCGAAGGTAATTACGACGCTTTGCAAGCTATCCCTAAAAATGCTTCTCCGGTACGTTTACACAACAGATGCAGCATTACAGGACGTCCAAAAGGCTTTATCCGCCTCTTTGGAATTTCCCGTATCCAATTCAGGGAAATGGCTTCCAAAGGGCTGATACCAGGGATAAAAAAAGCAAGCTGGTAAATTTTTTAGTATTAATTTAAATATTGTCCCGAACAGCGGGGTTAATTTAAATCATTAATTATGACAACAGATCCAATAGCGGACTATTTGACGCGAGTGAGAAATGCAATCCATGCAAATCACAGAGTAGTAGAAATACCGGCGTCGAATTTGAAAAAAGAGATCACTAAGATTCTCATGGAAAAAGGCTACATTCTTAACTATAAGTTTGTAGAGGAAGGGCCTCAAGGTTCTATTAAAATAGCCTTGAAATACGATCCTGTGAACAAAGTAAATGCCATCAAGAAATTGATTCGTATTTCTACCCCAGGTCTTCGTAAGTATGTAGGGTATAAGGAAATGCCAAGAGTCCTCAACGGATTGGGTATAGCTATTCTATCTACCTCCAAAGGAGTGATGACAAACAAAGAAGCCCGCGATTTGAAAGTGGGTGGCGAAGTTTTATGTTACATTTATTAATTAAGGAGGTATAAGGATGTCAAGAATAGGAAAATTACCCATAAATATCCCTGCAGGTGTTACTGTTACGGTTGACAAAGAAAACCTAATAACAGTAAAAGGTCCCAAAGGCGAATTATCGCAAAGCGTTAACAAAGATATTAAACTATCTGTTGAAGACGGTGTATTGACCGTAACCCGCCCTACGGACGGAAAAGAGCATCGCTCGCTACACGGTCTTTACCGGTCGTTATTGAATAACATGGTTGTTGGAGTTTCGGCGGGTTACCGCAAAGAACTTGAATTGGTAGGCGTTGGTTACAGGGCTTCCAACAATGGTCAGATACTTGAACTGTTGCTGGGATATACTCACCCGATAGTTATGCAATTGCCTGACGAAATCAAACTCGAAACCAAAGCAGAAAAGAACAAGAGCCCACTGATTATCTTGGAATCTTGCGACAAACAATTAATCGGACAAGTATGCGCGAAAATCCGCTCATTCCGTAAACCCGAACCTTACAAAGGAAAAGGAATACGTTTTGTTGGTGAATACATTCGTCGTAAGTCGGGTAAGTCTGCAACTAAATAACAAATAATGTATCATGGCAACAAAAACAGATAGAAGATATAAAATTAAATTACGTGTACGCGGAAAAATCCGTGGTACAACTGAGCGCCCGCGTTTGACTGTTTTCAGAAGCAACAAACAAATCTACGCTCAGGTAATAGATGATTTGACAGGCAAAACTTTAGCATCGGCATCGTCTTTGAAAGTAGCAGATAACGCTCCTAAAAAAGAAATAGCAGCTAAAGTAGGTGAATTGGTAGCTAAAAGCGCTCAGGAAGCAGGTATAACAACTGTGGTTTTCGATCGTAATGGTTATTTGTATCACGGAAGAGTTAAAGAATTGGCAGATGCTGCCCGTAAAGGTGGACTTAAATTTTAATACAAATGGCAGGAGTTAACAATAGAGTAAAATCGACCAACGATATAGAATTGAAAGACAGGTTAGTTGCGATTAACCGTGTAACTAAAGTTACAAAGGGAGGTCGTACATTCAGTTTTGCAGCTATCGTAGTTGTCGGAAACGAAGACGGAATCGTTGGTTGGGGCTTAGGTAAAGCCGGTGAAGTAACAACAGCCATAGCAAAAGGAGTTGAAGCTGCAAAGAAAAACCTGGTGAAGGTGCCCGTGCTTAAAGGCACAATCCCTCACGAACAGGTGGCAACCTTTGGCGGTTCGGAAGTGTTCATCAAACCAGCAGCTCCCGGTACAGGGGTGAAGGCAGGTGGTGCGATGCGCGCCGTACTCGAAAGCGTTGGTGTAACAGACGTACTTGCAAAATCAAAAGGTTCGTCTAATCCTCATAACCTTGTGAAAGCCACAATAGAAGCTTTGTCGGAATTGAGAGATGCTTACACTGTCGCTCAAAACAGGGGAATATCTATAGAAAAAGTATTTAAAGGATAATTTGAGGAGAAACAATCATGGCAATAATAAAGATTAAACAAGTAAAAAGCAGAATCAATTGTCCTAAAGATCAGAAGAGAACTTTGGATGCGCTTGGTCTCAGAAAGTTGAACAGAGTGGTTGAACATGAAGATAATCCGGCGATTTTAGGGATGGTTAACAAGGTAAAGCACCTTGTTTCTGTAGAGAAATAATCGAGTAATTTAGACGATAAAAATACACACAATATGAATTTATCAAATTTAAAACCTGCTGAAGGGTCAACTAAAACCAGAAAAAGAATCGGTCGTGGAACAGGTTCCGGAATGGGTGGCACCTCTACCAGAGGTCATAAAGGAGCCAAATCGAGATCGGGTTATTCACGGAAAATCGGTTTTGAAGGAGGTCAGATGCCAATACAGCGTCGTCTTCCCAAATTCGGGTTTAAGAATATCAGCCGTGTTGAATACAAACCAATTAATCTGGATGTTTTGCAACGGGTAGCTGAAGCCGGAAACTTGACTAAAATTGATGTACAAATACTGATTAATGCAGGTTTCATTTCATCAAAACATTTGGTTAAAATATTAGGAAGCGGAACTTTAACTGCAAAATTGGAAGTTGAAGCTCATGCATTTTCTAAATCGGCAGAAGCAGCCATTCAGGCTGTAGGTGGAACAGTAACAAAACTAAAGTAAGATGGGATTTGTAAAAACAATAGAAAATATCTGGAAGATTGAGGAACTCAGAAAGAGACTCCTCACTACTTTCTTTTTCGTAGTGATTTATCGCTTCGGCTCGTTTGTTGTACTTCCAGGTGTTGATCCGGCTGCTTTGGCGGCTTTGCAACAAAATGCCAGTGGCGGCTTGTTGGGTTTATTGGATATGTTCTCGGGGGGAGCGTTTGCTAATGCTTCGATTTTTGCCCTGGGTATCATGCCATATATCTCTGCGTCTATTGTTATCCAGCTACTTGGTATTGCGCTGCCTTATTTCCAGAAATTGCAGAGAGAAGGCGAAAGCGGACGCTCGAAACTTAACCAATATACCCGTTACCTGACTGTGGCTATATTGCTTTTCCAAGGCCCGGCCTATTTGTTGGGCGCCTTGCAAGGAGCAGCTCCGGGCGGATTCTGGGATTTCTTATTGCCATCGACCATCATCCTGGCCGGCGGTAGTATGTTTGTACTTTGGTTAGGCGAACGCATTACAGATAAGGGAGTAGGAAACGGTATTTCGTTTATCATTCTTGTCGGAATTATAGCTCGTCTTCCACATGCTCTAGTAGGGGAATTTACTTTCCGCCTGAGCGATACGCTGGGAGGTTTGATTATGTTCCTGCTCGAAATAGTATTCCTGCTGTTTGTAATAGCCGGCGCTATCATGCTTGTTCAAGGAACACGCAAGGTGCCATTGCAATATGCCAAGCGGGTTGTTGGAAACAAACAATACGGAGGTGCGCGCAATTATCTGCCTTTGAAGGTTAATGCGGCAAATGTAATGCCTATCATCTTTGCGCAAGCAATTATGTTTATACCCATTACAATTGCACAATATACACAAAGTGCGGGTGGTTTCTGGTCTTCGCTGACCGACCATACCAGCTTTTTGTATTGCACCTTGCAAGCCTTGCTGATAGTAGCTTTCACTTATTTCTATACGGCGGTTACTGTAAATCCACAGCAAATTGCCGAAGAATTGAAGCGAAATAATGGATTCATACCGGGGGTTAAACCAGGGAAGAAAACAGCCGATTACATAGATGAGATAATGTCGCGGATAACGCTTCCAGGGTCTTTGTTCTTGGCTATTGTCGCCATTTTGCCTGCTTTTGCAAGCATATTCGGCATCAGTCGCGAGTTTGCCCAGTTCTTTGGTGGAACATCACTGTTGATTCTTGTCGGGGTAGTACTCGATACGCTTCAACAAATAGAAAGCCATTTGCTGATGAGACACTATGACGGCTTATTGAAATCGGGAAGGATTAAAGGCCGTTCGGGTTCGGTAGCCGCATATTAACAGGTAAAGAGTTCATAATTAATGATATTTCTGAAAACAGATGAAGAAATTGAATTGATGCGCGAAAGCAATCAATTGGTGGGCAAAACTTTGGGCGAGTTGGCAAAACACATTCGCCCCGGAGTTTCGACCTTACAATTGGATAAAATCGCCGAAGAATTTATCAGAAGTCATGGGGCTATCCCGTCCTTTTTAGGATACAAAGGCGGCCCGGGAGTTGTTGATTTTCCAGGGAGTATATGTGCATCTGTCAACAATGTTGTTGTGCATGGCATACCGGGAGGGTATATTCTTCAGGAAGGCGATATTATATCAGTGGATTGTGGAACTGAAAAAAATGGCTTTTGCGGCGATTCGGCTTATACATTTTGTGTTGGAGAGGTTTCGGCAGAAGTGAAAACTTTGCTGAGAACAACCAAAGAATCTCTGTACAAAGGTATCGAAAGCGCTGTTGACGGAAGTAGGGTAGGAAGTATTGGAGAAGCTGTACAAAGCTATTGTGAGAAAAGAGGTTACTCGGTAGTCAGGGAACTTGTTGGCCACGGAATAGGACGCAGGATGCACGAAGCGCCTGAAGTTCCGAATTACGGGAAAAGAGGAACCGGCGCACTTTTGAAAAAAGGAATGTGCATAGCTATCGAACCGATGATTAACATGGGTAGCAAAAATGTAGTGTTTGAAAGAGATGGCTGGACAGTCAGCACAAAAGACCGGAAACCATCGGCACATTTCGAGCATACCATTGCAATACGGGAAGGCAAGGCCGATATTTTATCCACCTTTGAGTTTATTGAATCCGTTTTAGGAGATCAAGCAATTTAATTGTTTATTATTTTATGGCTAAACAAGCAGCAATAGAGCAAGATGGAGTTATAGTTGAAGCATTGTCGAATGCAATGTTTCGGGTAGAATTAGAAAACGGGCACGAAATCACCGCCCACATCTCAGGGAAAATGCGTATGCATTACATAAAAATACTTCCCGGAGATAGAGTACGTGTTGAAATGTCCCCGTACGACTTGTCAAAAGGTCGTATATCATTCAGATACAAATAAAAAATTAAAGATATGAAAGTCAGAGCATCATTGAAGAAACGCACAGCCGATTGTAAAATCGTGAGACGTAAAGGACGCTTGTATGTTATTAACAAAAAAAATCCTAAGTACAAACAACGTCAAGGATAATTTATTAATTTTGCAAATTAATTTAGTACTATAATGGCAATAAGAATAGTTGGTGTTGATTTACCACAAAATAAAAGAGGCGAAATAGCCCTGACGTATATCTTCGGGATAGGGCGTAGCGCATCTAATAAAATTTTGGCGGAAGCCGGAGTTGACAGGGATATAAAAGTGAAGGATTGGACTGACGCACAGGCCGGTGTAATCCGTGAGCTTATTTCTACTAAATACAAAGTAGAAGGAGATTTGCGATCTGAAGTACAGCTGAACATCAAACGCTTGATGGATATTGGTTGCTACCGCGGTATTCGTCATCGTAATGGTTTGCCGGTGAGAGGGCAAAGTACCAAAAACAATGCCCGTACACGTAAGGGTAGAAAGAAAACTGTTGCAAATAAGAAAAAAGCTACAAAATAATTAGTTTGATATGGCAAAAAAGACAGTCGCAGCGAAAAAGAGAAACGTTAAGGTTGATGCAATTGGACAACTACATGTTCATTCTTCATTCAACAATATTATTATTTCTCTTACAAACAGTGAAGGACAAGTAATCAGCTGGTCGTCAGCTGGGAAAATGGGATTCAGAAGCTCAAAGAAAAACACGCCTTATGCAGCACAAATGGCTGCCCAGGATTGTGCAAAAATTGCTTTTGACCTGGGTTTGAGAAAAGTAAAAGCATACGTGAAAGGCCCGGGTAACGGACGTGAATCAGCGATTCGCACCGTGCATGGCGCCGGAATAGAAGTAACAGAAATAATTGATGTTACGCCGCTTCCACACAACGGATGCCGTCCTCCAAAACATAGAAGAGTTTAATATTTAACGAAAGTAAGCGAGATTGAAACTTGAATTGTGATTGATTGCAAAAATCCCTCTCTGTAATCGCGGCTGCACAATTTCGGATTCATTTAATTTAATGTAATTAATTAAAAGAAAATGGCAAGATATACTGGACCAAAATCAAAAATTGCCCGTAAATTCGGTGAGCCAATATTTGGCCCTGATAAAGTTCTTTCTAAAAAGAATTATCCTCCGGGACAACACGGAAATGGTAGAAAGAAAAAATTATCGGAATACGGAATCCAATTACGTGAAAAACAAAAGGCAAAATACACTTATGGCGTATTGGAAAAACAATTTCGTAATTTGTTTGACAAAGCCGCACGTACCCGAGGTATCACAGGTGAAGTATTGCTTCAATTGTTGGAGTCGAGGTTAGATAATACCGTTTACCGTTTAGGTATCGCTCCCACAAGGGCTGCAGCACGTCAGTTGGTATCGCACCGTCATATTGTTGTTGACGGAAAAGTTGTGAATATACCATCTTATTCTGTTAAACCGGGGCAAGTTATTGGTGTGCGCGAAAAATCCAAATCCCTTGAAGTTGTAGATAACTCATTGTCGGGTTTTAACCACAGCAAATACCCTTGGATTGAATGGGAAGATGCTTCAAAATCGGGTAAATTATTGCACTTGCCCGAAAGAGCAGACATTCCTGAGAACATAAAAGAACAGTTGATCGTAGAATTATATTCTAAATAATAATTTCATGGCTATATTAGCATTTCAAAAGCCCGATAAAGTATTAATGTTAGAAGCGGACGACTTCTTCGGAAAGTTTGAATTCCGTCCGTTGGAGCCTGGCTATGGCATTACCGTTGGTAACGCCCTTCGCCGTATCCTCATTTCTTCACTTGAAGGTTTTGCAATTACTTCTATTAAAATAGATGGCGTTGAGCATGAATTTGCCTCGGTGCCCGGAGTAATGGAAGATGTAACTAACATCATCCTTAATCTTAAAAAAGTAAGGTTCAAACAAATTGTTGAAGAAATAGAGAATGAAAAAGTAAATATAACTGTTTCGGGTTCCGAAGTGTTCAAAGCCGGAGATATTGGTAAACATTTATCTGGATTTGAAGTTTTAAACTCAGATTTAGTTATATGCCATCTTGATTCAAGCGCCAGTTTTCAGATTGAATTGACTATTAACAAAGGTCGCGGATATGTTTCTGCCGATGAAAATCGAGGAACTTTTTCGTTCGAAGACCTGAATGTTATAGCAATTGACTCGATTTATACCCCGATCCGTAATGTGAAATACGCGGTGGAAAACTATCGTGTAGAGCAAAAAACCGATTACGAGAAATTAGTTATTGAAATATCAACCGACGGGTCGATACACCCTAAGGACGCGTTAAAAGAAGCTGCTAAGATTCTGATTCATCACTTCATGTTGTTCTCCGACGAGAAAATTTTGCTTGAGCAAAACGAAGTGGAAGGCAACGATGAGTTTGATGAAGAAATCCTGCACATGCGCCAGCTATTGAAGACAAAACTTTCGGATATGAACTTGTCCGTTCGCGCTTTAAATTGTTTGAAATCTGCAGAGGTGGAAACATTGGGCGAACTGGTTCAGTTCAACAAGAACGATCTTCTTAAGTTCCGCAACTTCGGTAAAAAATCTCTTACCGAGCTGGACGAATTGCTGGATAGCCTTAACCTGTCTTTCGGCATGGATATTTCTAAATATAAATTAGATAAAGATTAAAATAAGCGATGAGACATAATAAAAAAATCAATCACTTAGGCCGTACAAAATCGCACAGAGATGCTATGTTATCGAATATGTCTGTGTCCTTGATTATGCATAAGCGTATTTTTACTACGGTTGCCAAGGCTAAGGCTTTGAAAAAAATAGTTGAACCGATTCTCACCAAATCGAAAGAAGATACTACCCACTCGAGGCGTGTTGTATTCCAAGCGCTTCAGAGCAAGCTTGCCGTTACGGAATTATTCCAGAATGTATCGCAAAAAATTGGCGATCGCCCGGGAGGATATACCCGTATCATCAAAACCGGAAAACGTTCGGGTGATGATGCTTCGATGTGCTTTATTGAGCTGGTTGACTACAACGAAAACATGTTGAAAGAAAAGAAATCGGCTGCAAAATCAAGAACACGCCGTTCGTCAGCTGCAAAGAAAAAAGAAGCAGAACCTGCTGCTGTTGTTGAAGAAGTTCAGGCAGCAACGGTTGAACCGGAAGCTCCCGCAGCAGAAGAAACCAAAAGCGAAGCAGCAGAATAAGCTAAACCGTTTGTTACGAGCATATAAAAAGGCCATTTCTTACTGGAGATGGCCTTTTTGGTGTTTGATATGCTGCTTTTCTTTCAGGATAAGCGAAGGTAGTATCTTAATGAAATTCCAGTAGCGGGGAATATTTTTCTTAGGCTCTTCAACAGCCCTGTACAACCATTCCAGTTTGAATTCCCGCATCCACGACGGAGCCCTTCTCACATGCCCCACTCCTGCATTGAAGTTGAAAGCCGCCCCCAATCCAACCATGATTCCTCTGTTCAGATATGGCAAAAGATTAGACATGAAAAATTCCTGTTTCGGAGCGCCTAACGATACCCATATTATATCGGGATTGTCTTGGTTTATATTTTCGGCTATTGTTTGATAATCAAAATCTTCGATTTTTTTAAAGGGGAGTTCGGTAAAAGTCATATTTTTTATCTCCGGATCAATTTCCTCTAAATTTGCTTTTAAACCGAATAGTACCTGAGCTGTGTTACCCAAAAAATAGTGCCGGTATTTTCTTTTGTTGATATACTGAATGAACAAATCATTGCCCGTAAAAGAATAAAATTTTTGTTTATGGATTTTGCCAAGTAGTAAGGCCAATACCGATCCGTCGCAAATATTAATCAGAGAATCGTTTACTACTTTATTGAATGCCCGGTTTTTGTTCGCTACGGTGAGATTATTGCTTTCGATAGCACAAATGTAACCCTTATCCTTGTTATTTATCGCATTTTCTATAGTACGATCGATCCTTTGTTTATCAAATTCGAGTTTGACACTAAAATATTTGTTCATAAATAAAAGTTCAATAAGTAGGGCATTATATTTAGAATTTGGTTAAAACCACAAAAAGAAGAACCGATCGTTATTAACCATATAATATACTACAAAGTTAATACTAAAACCTACTAAATGGAGATGTAGAGCGAAAAAAAGCTTGAAAACAGGGATATTTTATTTATGGAACTTTTGATGAGACTTTTGTAATGGTTATTTGAGCAATGTGCATTCGGTATATATCTGCTCCAATTTCACAATCATTGGCTTAACATCAAAGTTTTCAATCATTGTTCCCCGGGCATTAACCGACAATTTTTTTATTCTCTCCGGGTCGTTGAATAAGGCTTTTAATTTAAGGTAAATATCCTCCGGATTGCATTTTTCTATAAGGACGCCGTTTTCACCGTCTGTTATTATTCCGGAGATGGACCCAACAGGGGTAGCCACAGGGATAATGCCGGCAGACATTGTTTCCAATAACGATATTGGTAAGCCTTCGTAAAAGGATGGTAGTAAATAAATATCCGATTCGGAGATAACCCTTAGCTTATTATTGCCCGAAACAACCCCTTCAAAAGAAAAGTCATCCCCCATTATTTTACCGAAGGTTTCTATTGAGTAATCCTCAAGCGGACCGGTTCCGCATAAAACAAACCTGAAAGAGTGTTCGGGGTATAATTTTTCAAAGGCTTTAGCCATATCATAGATGCCTTTGTGTTTGTCTATTCTTCCCAAAAACAGGATTTGTAGCTTCTCTCCGTCTTTTTTATCAACTATTTTGTATGGCGTGTTTGTGTCTATGCTGTTGTGTAAAATTTCGGCATTGGGGTAGCCATAGAGTTTGCTCAAACTATCTTTTTCTATACTGCTCAGTACAATCACTTTCTTGCCGTCGGTCAAAATTTTCTTGAACAGGTATAGGAGAACCCTATTTTTAGGCTTTCTCATCAAATACTCGCCACCGTGCAGGTGAACAAGGCTCTTTTTCTTTTGTTTGTTGTTTATACTTAGAATAATGTACTCTCTGAGTATCCCTTTTGCATCGCAAGGCACATTCATGTGCGCCAGGTCGGGATTGTGTTTTTTTAGAAAACGGCGATAGTTGGAAAAAGATTTCAGTAATCCCCAAGCCCATTTTGTGTTTTTCCGCTGTTTGTCCTTGTCGGCGCTTCCGAATGTATAATGGAGATACTCGTTGTGCCCATGAGCTATAATTGTTCCCACGACAGATGAGATTCCACTAATGTTTTTTGAGGAGTCAAGACTGGGTGATATAATAAGGATTTTCATTTTTTATAAAGCTCTAAGTATTCCTGAGCGGTTGTTTTTATATCAAAGTTTTTCAGAGCATAAATGTACGCTTTTTCAGTAAGATTTTGAATCTCCTTTTCGTCCAATTCAATTATTTCGCGTATTTTTTTTGCACAGTCTTTGGGCTGGGCTTTTTTAAAATAGAATCCGTATTCTCCGTTGTTAATGACTTCTATCGGCCCATCAATATTTGATACCAAAACCGGAACTTTAGCGGCCATGCCCTCTACTACCGTCAGCCCGAAGCCTTCGTAATTGGATGGCTGCACAAGTAAATCATACTCGCAAAGATGCGTGTATATATAATCCCGGTTTTTTAATCCGATAAAATTGATGCTGTCATCCAGTTCTAATTGGGAAGCGAGTTCGTGTAAATAGGATAGAGAAGCGCCCTCCCCAATAAAATCCACCTTAATATTCAGATCTTTATGCTGTAATTTAATCAGGTGCAATGCTTTGATTAAAATGTCCTGTCCTTTGTTTTTGTGGTCTAACCGGCTTATTTGTACAATCCTGAAAACACCCTTATTCTGCTTTTCCTTCTTTGCTTTGATGCCGGAAAAGTTGATGCCGTTATATACCAAAACCGAATTCAGATCTGCCCGCGTCAGGATGTCGTTCTGTACAGCTTTGGAAATGGCGCAGATGCAGTCGTATTTCTTCAGCTCCCTTGTGCCTAAATCCATTGCATGAACCGTTAGTATCGTTTTCCAGATGTTGAACGGGAAGCATCTGATGCCGGAGTGTTCGTGAAAATGTATGACTTGGGGATGAAACCTGAATACCTGATAGTTTAACTTGATTAAGGGTAGAAGCTCGTGAACTCCTTTTTTGCGGCCAAAACAGGTTACAGTAACACGTTTGTCTATCTTCTCAATCAGTTCCTTGTTATATTCGGCGTTGATTATAAAAAGCTTGACGGTGTCGCTGCTTTTTACCTGTTCATTCAGTATATCAATAAGCATCGTTTCGCTGCCACCGGTATTTAACGAGAATATAATGTGGAGGATTTTCATTTATTATGCGTTTTACGATTTAAAGTTAGCAATCTTTTCTTATTATTTTCTTGATTCTATCTTTAAATTCTACCCAAAATGTATGTATTATTGAAAAATTATATAAGTGCGCGCCATTCTTCAACAGTGTTTCTCTTATTTCTTTCGCAAACTTCCGTCTGCCATTGTATGTTTTTGTGTAATCGCCATATCGAAATGCGGCGAGAGCATTTTTTTTGTGCGAATATATTTTGCCAAGATTGAGTAATCGCAACCATAAATCAAGATCCATGCAATAATGCAAATCTTCATCCAAATAATTTATTTTCTTCAGCATGTTTGATGGATAGAATGATCCGGGTTGGCATACATCATAATCCGACTTCAATAAATAATCTCGGTTGGGTATATTTACTGTGTAATTGGATGTGATTTTATCGTTTAAATCTACTATGTTTATCAGAGAAGAATAGAAAACACATCCGTCTTTATTTGAAGCATATAGTTTTACAATTTCTTCAACACATGTGGGATATAGCATGTCGTCGGAGTTTATCCATCCGGCAAGTTCACCGGTTGCCAGCTTAAAACCTTTGTTTATGGCATTACCTTGTCCGGTATCTTTTTCGTGGATGATGATGTCAATCCTGTCCGAGTATTTATTCACTATTTCCATCGTTTCGTCTGTGGATCCACCATCGACGACAATATATTCGATGTTCGTATAAGTCTGATTCAGTACCGATTGTATCGTTCGCTCAATAAATTGGCCTTGGTTGTATGAAGGGGTTACGATTGTAACTTTTATATCGTTGTTTGTCATTTTCTTTATTCACCCAATAAAATGAAAAGGTTTAATCATCATCTTTTTTGTCCTCTATTTTCAATAAGTCATTTTCTTTGTCAAAGATAAGAATAAATAATAGCATTGGCAGTAAAATCATATATGTGTCATATAATGATGACGACGTTATGGATATAAGTAAAAGTAGTAACATATACAAAAAGCCGATAAAAGGGTATGTGCTTTTCCGGTTTTTGTAGAAATAGCATACCAGCGTAAAATACAGGTATAAATAAATAAATGTACCCACAAATCCCAGCCTGAGCATAAAATTGACCCATGCAATATCAGCGGTGTCTAATTGTATAGTTTCATCAGTTACTTCGTTTTTTAATCCGATTTTGAAATCAAATGTATTTGCTGCCGATGATCCCTCGGTCATAAGCCCTGCGCCAAAGACCATTCGGATAGGCATTTCGGTTACATATTCGTATCTCTCATAAAATAAAGCCATTCGGAACAAAAATGTGCCATCTACCGAAATTTCTTCTCCATATTCCTGAAAAGCCCCGGCCATTACGTTATCAATGTCGGATTCTGTTTTATTGGCAAATCTTTCTGTTAAGTTTTCGGCAAAAGGCACAAGAACCAAACCTGCAATAAGGATGTATTTGCTAACCCCTTTGAATCCTCCCTGAAGAAATATCCCTAAGAATACGGTTAGGAATATACTGACCATTAATCCACGATGTAAAGATACAATGGCTACAAGTATAAATATTCCAATAGAAGTGTATTTCAATCCTCCTTTTAAGGGGTTGCTGAAAAAGGCAAAGTACAAGAAAAAGTAATACAGATAGGGGATGTTATAGTAGCGGTTTATTTTTCCAAATACGCCTTTTTTGGTCGCACCGGTCAGGAGTGGCCGACCTGTAAACGACTGTATAACATATATAAAGCAGAGCGCTGCTGTGATGAGGACCAGTATTTTAAGGATGAGTAGAATTTCCTCTTTCGTTAACCGCCTGAAGACAAAATAGGACAAAACAAAAAAGAAGTACCGGCTTGTTTTTAATATCTCATTCCATGGAACGCCATAGATAAACTTATTGATACACATGTTTACAAAGACAAAAGCCAGAAATATCCAGATGGCAGTAGCCAGTTTGTTCTTTGTAATGAAATCCCGGTATTTGAATAATCCGACTATGAATATACCAACTATATACAGCAGGGCAAAGTCAGGGGCTTTGTTTATTACGTGGCGGGTGTCGAATAACGAAAGAGGTACCAACTGAAATCCATCACAAACAAAGAAAAAGAAAATTAACGCCGACAGAACACGCTTGTCGGTGAAATAAAACAAAATTCCTATGATGAGTAATGGATAAAACAGCATATCTTAATTGAATCTAAAGTCTTTTTTATTGAATATCTTCAAAAAGAAAAATACAGGGAATGTAACGGCACAAACAAATGCGATTTTCATAAAAACGTTTAAGAAACTTATATCCTGAAGAATGGGTGAGAACAATGTTGTTACCCCCGCAATAACAACAAAGGAGAACAGGTATTTTAACAGTTCTTGCTTTTGCCCGAAAGGGATAATATTCAAATATTTTTTTTGATAATAGAGACACAACAGAAAAGAAAAGAAATAGGAGAGGGTATTGCCTAATAGAATGGAATAAAATCCCAGCTTTTCGTAGAATGCAAATACAACAGCCAGGTTTACTACAACATTTACCAGTTGAATGTAAATTTCTTTATCAGGATGATTTTTTGCTCGCAAAAAGAAATAGATTGGCATAATCGGAATACTGAATAAAACACAGGCTCCTGCTATAAATATGACGGATGTAGCTGTAAGTGAAATATTATCGGCGCTTAGTTTTCCGCTTAACCATAATGTGATTATATCTTTTGAACAAAAGCAAATCAGCGTTGCAACCGGGATAGCTATATACGAAACATAGATACCCAGTTTTGTAATTATCTCTTTAATTTGTTTCAGGTCGGATAGGTTCGCAATGGTGGGATATAGCGGTTGTAATATTTTTATAAATACGCCGAATAACTGAGTTTTAATTTTTAAGGCATTCTCATATATTCCAACGTACGTGAAGCCGAAGAACTTTGTTATCAGTACCTTGGTTAATGGTTCGTATAAAAAACCCAGCAATGCGCCTGAATATATTTTAGAACTATATGTCAGTTGCTTTTTGGCTAATTGTTTAAATTGTTTACCAATGCCGGTCGTCTCTATTTTCCCCCAGTTCTTAAATGCGAGTACTGTTACTAGAATAAACCACACAAAAGCGGCAAAAAGTATGATGAGGCCTATTTCTTTTAGCCCGCCTCCATTGAGTGTTACCCCAATTATCCCTGCCCAATAGATGACGCTGTATATGAACATGGCAAAGTTGGTAAGGTATATTTTTTGGATGGAATCTAAAATGGATGAAAAGATTTTTCCGGTAAGAAGCAAACTATTTGCCAATATCAGATACGTCAGTAGTAATGATGATTCTTCCATATACTGTACCGGTACTTCCAGGTATATGAGGATAACGTTTCGCAAGATATATAGCAAAACGGAGACCGGAACAAGTATTAGTACCATAAGTATGAGCATGGTAACAATATCATAGTCCGATTCCTTGCATTTCCCCTGTTCGGCCAAAAATTTTATCAAAGAGGCGTCCAAAGATAAGTTGGCGAATATGGCCAGATTCCCAACAACCGACACTACACAAAATATACCATACAACTCCTCTCCCAAATTGCTGATAAATACAGGGATACAAACGGCTATAAGTACAGCGGTCAGGGCAAATTGTAGTATTCCGGTAAATGAATTAAACGCAAAAAGTTTTTTTTTGACATTATTTTCCTCCATATCCATATCCGTATCCGGTCTTGGTTTTAGTGCCATTCATAACCAGATACATCTTTTTAAGTTTGCTGTCGCTGACTATGTTGTTGGCCAATTTTAAATAAGACTTATTCGTGTAATCGGCTTTAAATAAATAGATGGTCGCATCCGAAATTCGCGCCAGGGAGAATGTGTCCGAAACCATGCCGACAGGCGCCGTATCGACAAGTATATAATCGAACTTGTTTCTCAGGTACTCGAAGAATCTGTTCAGGCGATCATTTAATAACAATTCAGACGGATTAGGCGGTATTGGTCCCGAAGGAACAAAGTATAAATCAGGCTGAATATTGTTGATACTCATAATTATATCCTCGGGATTGTAGCTGTCCGACGCCAGATAGGAGGTGATACCCTTAGTGGCTTTAACGGATAAGTATTCCGTCAGCCGGGGGTTTCGGATGTCCAAGCCGACAATGACTACTTTTTTACCCTTTATCAAAGACAGTGAAGCTGCCAAATTGAGCGAGAAGAACGATTTCCCTTCGCCACTGATACTGGAGGTGATAAGAATAACTTTCTCATTCTTACCCGTCAGTACAAACTGAAGATTGGTTCTGATTAACCGGAACAATTCGGCAGTTGAGGTATTGGATGTTTCGTTAACCACCACTTTGTTGCCCGATTTATCGCTGCAAATTTCGCCGAGTACAGGTATTGAGGTATATTTTTCGAGTTCGCCAATATCCGACAGATTCGATTTAAACATATCTTTCAACCAGATTACAACAACCGGAATTATTCCTCCGAGCAGGATGCCGAGAAATAGCGTAATTAATCTTCGTGGCGCAATCGGGTCTGTCAACGTGTAGGCGGCATCTACTACTTTTGCTTTTGGCGTATTGGATGCCAGGGTTAATTCGGCTTCCTGTAACTTTTGCAACAAGAATAAATAGATTTCGGATTTGATTTGCTGCTGGCGTTTGATGTCGAGGAACTGACGCTCTTGTCTTGGAACTTCATTCAATTTAGATTGCAGGGCGCCTTCAACAACCGCCCAATCTTGTTTAGCCAAACTAATTTCTTTGCGAACATTGTTTATACTTGTTTTGACATTGCCGCGAAGCAGGTCTAACTGATTATCTAACGATACGATTGCAGGATTGGTTTCGTGTGCATTCTTCAACAAGCGCGCTCTTTCGATAATGAGATTATTGTATGCCAATGTAACGTTTGCCATATTTCCCGCCATGCCCGACGAAGGTATCAACGAATATTTGTTGTCGGGGTTGTTTATATATTCTTCTATCATTTTCAGCAAACTAAGCTGGATTTCAAATTCCAGGCCTCTTTCTTTAAGGCTTACCATTTTGCTTAAAGAAGCGCTTGTTTCGCCCGCAATGTCTATTACATTGTTTTGCTTTTTATAATTTTCGATGTTGCTTTCGATATAGCCTAATTCCACCGATATGGTATCAACCCTGTCTCTGATGAAGTTTGCGGTGTTCAGCGCCATTTTGTTTTTGTCGTCTAACGCATCTTCGTTGTATAGCTTTACGAGTCTGTTTAATATGTCCTTACCTCGTTGCGTTTCGTAGTCGCCTACGCTGAGGGCAATCACATTTGCCTTTTTGCTGACTGCGCCAATCGAAACTTTTTCCATATATACCTCTGTTGCGTAGTCTAAACCAAAGACTGTTATTTCGATTTCGTAGGAGTCTTTATGTCTTATTGTCTGAGCATTCTCTTTGAAAGTGAACGTTCCGGCATCGGTTTTGATTGTTGCCGGAAAACCGGTAGATTCAAAATTCCCTAATTTTTCCTTGCCGTATTTCGCTTTTATTTCAATTTTATTTTTGTTTACGTCCAAGTTGAAAGTCAAACTTGCCGAAAGTGTGTCGATGTACGATTTAGGTAGATTGAGAACAACCGGCGAATTATTGTATAGCGGTCGGTCGAACGGAAACTTTTGGAGTTCATACATCTTATAAAGCCCCAATTCATACACCATTTGTTTGATTAGCGTATGAGACGAAATTATCTCTATTTCATCATCAATACTTTCGGAGGCGCTTAATCCGCCGAATCCCAAACTCTTAACCGCATTTGAACTCAATGCCGACGTGCGCGAATCTTCGGTTTTTATAAGTATATTGGACCTGGTTAAATATACCGATGGTTGCGATTTGAGGTATATAAATGTTACGGCTGCACACACAATAACAGAAATTACAAACCATTTCCAATATTTCAGGTAGTATAAGGCCGTTCCTGCAATGTCTATAAATTCGGTTGATTCTTTGGTTGTTTTTTTACTCATGATCGAAAAATAACGTAAATCTTATCTGGTGATTATTGCGATAATACTGATAACAGTACTGATGGCAGATATAATTATGGAGGTGTTATATTGCTTCTGAGCGCCGAAATAAGCGTCATTCTGTTTTTCCCTGTTCGGAACTACATATACAATGTCGTTTTGTTGCAGGTAATAATCGGGCGATTGCAATGTTTCGGATTTGCTAAGATCCATCCTGATATATTCTTTCTTTCCGTTAATATCGCGGATTATCATCACATTATCGCGGCGCCCTTGCAGCGTCATATCTTTTGCCGAAGCCAGGGCTTCGAGAATGGATACCCGTTGTTTGCTGAAAGTATAGGAGCCGGGAGCGGTAACTTCGCCTAAAACAGAAACCTTAAAATTGACAATCTGTATGTTGACAATCGGACTGACGATATAGTCGCTTAATCGTTTTTCCAGTTCGGTTACCAGTTCATCTTTCGTCATCCCCGATACTTTTATCTTGCCGATGCCCGGAAAATGGATTTCTCCATCCGAATCTACCAAATAGCTTTGGAGGCTTTGAGCCGTGGTTGCAGATGTAGCTTGTTTGGCCGATGTGGCCGACTGGCCTCCATCAAGCGACCTGTTGCTCAAAGTCGGCGACGATACGAGAGGCAGATTAAACGGCGCTGCCGATACAGGGTCGAGGGCCGATACAATTATCAATAGCTCGTCATCGGGACGAATCGTTAGCGAATACTTGGACTCTTCGTTGGTTAGTTGCCCTTGCACCGCGTTCAGGTCTTGGAAATAGGAGATTTCTTTATAGGAACCACAAGCCGAAAATAAGTATGTAAAGAATGTCAGAAGTAAAATATTTCTCATTTGCCTTGTTTATTAAAATGGGTAGGTACAATAAAATGTACCTGTATTTGCAAAATTAAACGGTTTTATAACCGAAATATTGTGTTGATTAAAAAAATCCCACAAAGGTAATTTTTATTTTAAGTTTTCAACAGGGTCTTGTTAATAAAATTCTGCCATTACTATACTTGAGTTGTAAATTTTCTGTCTATATTTGCTGCATGAAAGAGCTTATATCGCATATCGAATTTTTACTGTTACAGCACGAATACGTCATCATTCCCAATATAGGTGGTTTTGTGCTGAACAGAGAACATGCTTATGTGCATGAATCGGGATTTATTATGCCTCCGGTTTTGAGTGTCGGTTTTAATGCCGAACTGAAGTACAACGATGGACTGTTGGCCGAATCGTATATGCAAAAGCACGCTATTTCGTACGATACCGCTTTGGCGCGGATTGATGCGGATGTGAAGCAAATAAAATCGGAACTGACAACCCGGCAAGCCGTATCTTTTGGTCGACTGGGAGCTTTAAAACTAGACGATGGACACATTATATACGAATCCTCGTCTCAAAATGACTTTAATCATCCGGGCGTTTGGGGCTATTCTGCTGTGGAGCTTAAGCCGTTGAGCGATATACTGTCGTCGGCTAATGGCTCGTCGGGGGCTGCATTAAGAATACGCCGCGTGGTTGTGGGCGTGGCTTCTACTGCGGCAGCGGTTGCTTTATGGGCGATGTTTCCATCTATTAACGAGAATCTGTTTCAAGCCATACAGCATTCGGGTTTTTATGTGAATATGAACAATGTGGAACGTGTGGCGAAAAGTATAGAATACAAGTCGCCCGTTTCAACCGAACGGGATGCCATTCTGGACGAATACGCAGGAACTATTGCGGAACGCGGACTCACGCCGGTTGTGGAAGAGCAAGTTCGGGTTGTAGTTGCAGCCGAAGAACTGAAACCGGCGAAAGAATCACCCAAACCGGTCTTCACAAACGTAAAATATTACTATGTAATTGTTGGTGGAGATGTGAACAAAAACAGGGCGAAAAATCTGTTGTCAAATTTTAAGGCCAAAGGATTTAAAAATGCCGCCCTCGTTGAATCGCCCGAAAGATACAGGGTATATGTTGCCATGTTTAAAGACAAAACCGAAGCCGATACGTTTCTGACCCGTTTTCGCGCTAAACACCCCGCTTATCAAGATGCCTGGTTATTTGCAAAATCTACTAAGATGAAGTCTTGAGGGTTTTATAGCTAAAAATATAATTGGCATGGATTTTTTTTTAATCTGTGCCTTTTTTGTTAAATAATAGCCAATTCCCAATTTTTATGGCTCACTAGTAAACCCTGTGTTTAACCTTCGAAATCTAGTCCGTAGGGCTTACATATCAATAGAAAACAGTCTAATCCTCCCTAATATTGTCCGTAGGACATTCACCGTTTCCGTGTATCCCCTACGGGGAAAATGGCGAATCGGAATGCTATTTTTCTATTGATATGGATGTCCTGCGGACAATTGTCGTAAAAATAGATATCGCCCCTTGCGTGGCTTGGCAGGGAAAATTGACCGTCAATCCCTAAATCATGTTTCTCCTGTTCCGTTAGGAACATAATGTTGGTAGAAAACCGCTACACTGCTGGTTTTTGTGCCGTTAGGCACAATATGTTGGTAGAAATGTTGTTGTCATCTTTTTTTCGTGCCGCAGGTACGAAATGTAAAATGGCGTACCTAACGGCACGCTATCAGGATTTAAAATTCCAACTGCAATTTAAGGATTTCCTGTAACTCTTTTACGCCCTCCGATGCTCCTTTTTGGATGAAATGCACCCCTTGCCTGTAGGTTTTTACTTCCTTCGGGTCAATCAGATAGACCGGAACGCCTTCCGGCACATAATTGACGAGCCCTGCTGCCGGATACACATTGAGCGATGTGCCTATAACTACAAAAATATCGGCTTTCCGGGTGATGTTCACGGCTTTGTCCATCATGGGTACCGCTTCGCCAAACCACACGATGAATGGGCGCAACTGTGAGCCTTTTGCGCAGGTGTCGCCGAGCTTGATTTCTATATTATCGGGCGTTAGGGTATATACCAACTGCGGGTCCACCGTGGATTGAACCTTCATCAGCTCGCCATGAAGATGCAGCACCTGGCTGCTGCCTGCTCTTTCGTGCAGGTTGTCGATGTTTTGGGTGATGATGGAGACCTCGAACGCCTCTTCCAATTCCGCCAATCCCTTGTGGCCTTCGTTGGGCCGAACGTTCAGCGTTTCTTTTCGTCTTTTGTTGTAAAATTCGAGAACAAGTTGCGGGTTTCGCCCGAATCCTTCGGGTGTGGCCACATCCTCCACCTTGTATCGGTCCCATAGTCCGCCCGAATCGCGAAATGTGGCAATACCGCTTTCGGCGCTCATGCCGGCGCCGGTTAGTACAACTATATGCTTTTTCATATTTACCGGTTTTTTGTAAGATTTAACAAACTGTAATACAAATGTATCCATTTTAATTTTAAAAAAAGCGCAATCTTAATGCTAAATATGTTACTTTTGCGCAAGATTTTTGTAAAGTATAATTAGAACAGCAAAAGATGGACAAAATAAGTTATGCCTTAGGCTTAAGTATTGGAAACAATTTCATTACTTCGGGTATAAAAAAAGTAGATTTGAAAGATTTCTCGAAAGGGGTTGAGGATGTGCTGAAAGGCGCCGGATTGTCGATGACCTACGATGAGGCGAAAGCGGTTATCAACGATTATTTCACCGAATTGCAGGAAGAACGGTTAATCATTAACCTGAAAGCCGGACAGGAATTTTTGGCGGCCAACAAAAACAACGCCGGTGTGGTAAGCTTGCCGAGCGGACTGCAATATCAAATAATAAAGAAAGGCGAAGGAAAAGTACCCGCAGCCACCGATCAGGTAACAGTGCATTACACCGGTACGCTGATTGACGGAACGGTATTCGACAGCAGTGTGCAACGTGGCTCTCCTGCAAACTTTGGCGTTACGCAAGTGATAAAAGGCTGGGTGGAAGCTTTGCAGCTGATGCCGGTAGGATCGAAATGGAAACTCTTTATTCCCTCCGATCTGGCTTATGGCTCATCGGGCGCAGGCCAGCAAATAGAGCCTAATTCGGCGCTTATATTTGAAGTAGAACTATTGGAAATTATATAAACAAGTAAAATAAAAAATCAAAAAAATGAAAAAAAGACAGATTCTTGCAGTTGCTGCAATAGCAGCTTTGGTCGTATCTTGCGATGGTGGTAGTGTTTCTACTAAACCGTCTTTAAGTACGGATACCGATACTTTGGCTTACGCATACGGCTTGGACGTAGCCGAAAAAGGACTAGGACAATACATCGTTCAGTTGGGTGTTGTTACCGATACAGCTTCGTTCCGTATGGGGTATGAATACAAAATAGAAATAGAAACCGATTCTTTGACGAAAGCCACCTTGCTAAAAGCGCTTCCTGCAAAAATCGACTCCCTGAAAAAAGCGAATGCCAGAAATCTGGATGACTTTATAAAAGGGCTGAACAAAGCGCTTTCGGCAAGTGAAAAAGATGCAGCATACATGAAGGGTATTCAGGTTGGAACTCAATTGCAACAAATGGCAGATGGCCTTTCTACTCACGTGTTTGGCGAAGACTCGAAGGAAAAAATCAACAAGAAAGCCTTACTTTCGGGTATTGTAACTATCTTGAAGAATGAAAAACCTTTGTTTGAAAACTATTCGGCTATTTTTGAATCAAAAATGCACGCAATAGAAGAAGCAAAAGTAAAAGAACAATATGGCGCTGACATCGAAGCCGGAAAAAAATTCATGGAAGAAAATAAAGCAAAAGAAGGTGTGGTTACACTTCCCGACGGACTTCAATACAAAGTGATAACAGAAGGAACAGGTGAAAAACCAACAGCCGGAAGCCAGGTGAAAGTACACTACACAGGTACTTTAATAGACGGAACTGTTTTCGACAGTAGCGTTGAAAGAGGCGAACCTGCCGTATTTGGCGTAAATCAGGTTATCCCGGGCTGGACAGAAGCTTTGCAATTGATGCCCGTAGGCTCGAAATGGTTGGTTTATGTTCCTGCCGAACTCGGTTACGGTTCACAATCACAGGGCGCTATCAAGCCTTACTCTACCTTGATTTTTGAAGTAGAGTTGTTGAGCATCGAAAAATAAATCGTTTAAGATTTTTATGATAAGGAGAGGTTAACCGCAGCCTCTCCTTTCTTTTTGTAAGTAAAAGGTGATTTTTTTTCAAAAAGGCAAGGCAAAAATGAAAAATAAGTTTTATTTTTGATGATAAAAAAATAAAAACGTAAGATATATGGAAAAGATAGATAAATTGGATAAGAAAATTCTGGAGATAATTTCCCAGAATGCACGGATTCCGTTCAAAGATGTTGCCTTGGAATGCGGCGTATCGAGGGCTGCTATTCATCAGCGAGTGCAGCGCATGATTGAGATGAAGATAATCATCGGTTCGGGCTATATCATCAATCCAAAGGTATTAGGCTATAATACATGTACTTACATCGGGGTTAAGCTCGAAAAAGGCTCAATGTACAAAACCGTGATTCCCGAGTTGGATAAAATACCCGAAATAGTAGAATCTCATTTTACAACAGGGCCTTATACCATTCTGGTGAAATTGTATGCACGCGACAATGAACACCTGATGGATTTGCTCAACAACAAAATTCAGGAAATACAGGGTGTTGTGGCTACCGAAACAATGATTTCGCTGAGCCAGGGCGTTAAAAGGCAGATACCCATAACAAAGGGCGAACAGGCAATGGATACTTTACTAAGTTAAACGTACTATTTTCAAAAATCACGTTGTTTTTTTTGCTACTTTTGTGGGCCACACTATTTACAAAGAGAGATGAAAATTAATTTTAAGACAATTATCGGTAATATTTATGTCAAGAACTTGCTCCTGATGGCGCTTGTTGCTGTGGTAATTATTATCGGTATTCTTTTTTGGCTTAATATCTATACAAGACATAATCAGAGCATAAATGTGCCGCCGCTCAAAGGTTTGCAGATTGGAGAGGCGCAAATTATTTTGCAAAGCTCAGGCCTTTCGTGCGAGGTGGTAGATTCGGTTTTTGAAAAGAGAGGTGTTCCGGGTTCCATACTCGAGCAGGTGCCGAAAGAAAATTCCAAGGTGAAAGAGGGGAGGACTATTTATTTGATTGTTCAGGCAAAAGCCGAGCAATTGGTCGCTATTCCCGATCTCACCGATTATTCGCAACGACAAGCCGAAGCGCTGTTGAATGCACTTGGTTTTGCCAATGTCAAAATAGAAGAAGTCCCCTCCGAATATAGAGGATTGGTTCAGTCGGTTGAATATAGGGGCATATCGGTGTATGCCGGGCAAAAAATACCCAAGGGGTCGGTTCTCCGCATGAAAGTTGGGGATGGAAGCAATGGCTTTACGGAATCCGATTCGATAATTGTAGAACTGCCGGATGAAACTGTTTTGAATGATTGATTCATTGGATGATATAGACGATTTGGCGGAGGTTGTTGACCTCCCGGCAGATCAACCCGAAAAATACGAACATTATCGCTTTGTTGCCGACAAAGGACAAGGGCTCCTGAGAATAGACAAATTTCTTACGACCCGCATCGAAGGCATATCGCGAAACAGAATACAAGATGCGGCAGAGGCCGGGTGTATATTGGTTAATGATGTGGCGGTGAAATCGAATTACAGAGTGAAGCCGCTGGACCTTATTTCCATAGTGATGGATCGCCCCCGGAGGGAACTTGAAATAATACCCGAAGATATTCCGCTGGATGTAGTTTATGAAGACGACGATTTGATGGTAATCAATAAACCGGCAGGGCTTGTTGTTCATCCGGGGCACGGTAATTATACCGGAACGATGGTCAATGCCATTGCTTTCAGGCTGAAAGACTCTCCTGAGTATGACGCCAAAGACCCCCGGCTGGGATTGGTTCACCGGATTGATAAAAATACCTCGGGCTTGCTTGTTGTGGCAAAAAACGCCTATGCTAAAACGCATCTGGCATCGCAGTTTTTTCATAAAACAACAAAACGGCAGTATCTGGCGCTCGTTTGGGGACTGGTGGAAGCCGACGAAGGCCGCATTGAAGGCAATATAGGCAGGAGCCTGAAAAACAGGTTGCACATGACCGTCTTCGAGGACGGGGAATTTGGTAAGCCTGCTGTTACAAACTATAAAGTGATAGAGCGTTTGGGCTATGTTACACTGGTGGAATGCCGGCTCGAAACAGGACGAACACACCAGATAAGGGTGCACATGAAGCATATCGGCCATATCCTTTTCAACGACGAAAGGTACGGAGGCAACGAAATACTGAAGGGGACAACCTTTGCCAAATACAAGCAGTTTGTGCAAAATTGTTTTACTATTTGCCCACGGCAGGCTTTACATGCTCGAACATTGGGATTTGTACATCCCCGAACAGGAGAAGAAATGATGTTTGAAGCGCCTGTTCCGGAAGATATGGCGCAGTTAATAGAAAAATGGCGAAAATATATATCAACCAGAGAGAGCTGATTATGAAAAAGAATATTGCAATTGTTTGGGGAGGTTACACTTCCGAAATTGTAGTGTCGGAGAAAAGCATGAAAGGGATTTTTTCGTTCCTTGACAAAACGAAATACAATGTATATAAAGTAAAAATCGACAAGCAGTCGTGGACGGTGGACATGGACGGCGAAACCTACAATGTCGATAAAAATGATTTTAGTTTTGTGGCGGACAAGGAGAAAATAAACCTCGATCTGGCATACATCACCATTCATGGCTCACCCGGCGAGGATGGCCGCCTGCAAGGCTACTTCGATATGCTGGGGATACCCTATTCGTCGTGTGGATTGATGGCCTCGGCGCTCACAATGAACAAATATATCTGTAACAAATACCTGCGGAACTTTGGCATAAAAACGGCTGAATCGCGGCTTCTTAAAAAGGAGGATGTATATACACCCGAAGAAATAGCTGAGGCGTTGAAATTCCCGATGTTCGTAAAACCAAATCTTGGCGGTTCGAGTTTTGCAACAACAAAAGTAAAAGCCTTGGAACAGTTGCAGCCCGCCATTGATGCGGCTTTTGAGGAAGCGAGGGAAGTAATTGTGGAAAGCTTTATACAAGGCAGGGAAGTAACCAGCGGATGTTATAAAATTGGCGGAAGAACAATCGCTCTCCCCTTGACAGAGGTGGTTACATCGAACGACTTTTTCGATTACGATGCCAAATACAACGGGCAGGTAGAAGAAATAACTCCGGCACGGATTGGTGATGAGCAAACGGCTCTGATACAGGCGCAAACCAGCAGGATATATGATTTGATTGGCGCCAAAGGAATTATTCGCGCCGACTATATTATACAAAACGATGTTCCGTTTTTGCTGGAAGTTAACACAACGCCGGGGATGACGCCCACCAGTTTTATCCCGCAGCAGATTAAGTCTGCCGGACTGGATATAACGGAAGTGTTTAGTGAAATTATTGACAACGAATTGGTAAAAATGCTTTAAAATATGGACTCTAAATTTGATGATATTGCTCCTTTGTACGACTACGAAGTAACTGAAACCATAGAAGAACTTCTGGCCGAACCGGGTTTTATGCATGCAATCAAATATGTATTGCCGAACATTAATCAAGAGGATTTTGCGCGGGAAATGCGCAAATATAAAACAAAATACGATTTTCAGGTCGGAATTATATCCCCCTTCATCTGGGGAATAGCCCGCAAAACCTCCACCTCGGTCAATACTACCGGCTGGGAAAATATCGACAGGACGAAACAATACCTTTACATTTCCAATCACAGGGATATAGTCCTCGATGCAGGCATACTGAATATTACCCTTTGCGAGGAAAGAATGAACACCACAGAAATAGCCATCGGCGATAATCTGCTGGTTTTCCCCTGGATAAAAAAGCTCGTTCGCCTCAACAAAAGCTTTATTGTGCAGCGTGGTGTTTCGGTTCGCCAAATGCTCGAAGTCTCCAGGCATTTGTCGGAATACATTCATTATGCCATATTGCAGAAAAAAGAATCGGTGTGGCTGGCGCAGCGCGAAGGACGGGCGAAAGACTCGAACGATAAAACGCAGGAAAGCTTGTTGAAGATGCTGACTTTATTCCCCGAAAGCGGAAACTTTATTGATAAACTGCAAGAATTGGATATTGTCCCCCTGTCCATATCCTACGAATACGACCCATGCGATTACCTGAAAGCCCGTGAGTTTCAGTTGAAACGGGACAATCCCGAGTATAAGAAAACACAGCGGGACGACCTGGTGAATATGGAGACCGGCTTGCTCGGATTCAAGGGAAATGTTCATTTCAGATTTGGCCGGCAAATCAATGGGGAGTTGGAAAAGTTGAGAGATGTTGAACGAAAATTGCAGATAAGCGCCGCAGCAAAATGCATCGACGATGAAATACACTTGAATTATAAGATGTACCCGTGCAACTATATCGCATACGATTTGCTATCTAGGGAAGAGCGCTTTAGAGCCAGATATTCGGATGAGGAAAAGGCGGCTTTTGAAGCGTATCTGCGCAAACAGATTGATAAAATAACGATTCCTGATAAAGATTTTGATTATTTGAGGGAGTGCATGTTGATTATGTATTCAAATACCTTGAAAAATCACCTGACTTTAAAGGGCGAATTATAAACGCATAATTGAAAATATATGTACCGATTTTTTGTTTTTACACTGTTGCTGTCGCTCTCGTTCGGCTGTTATTCGCAGGACCTTTCCAGCTATTTAAAAGGAGCTGTTCACGAAGTGGACGGGAGAGTGGCGTTCTCGAAAACGATAACCACCAACAAGCCTGTTTCGGCAAAAAGGTTGTTCGGGATAATGGAAAAATGGGCTAAGGAAAACTACACAGGCCAGGATAATACGCGAAGAAACAAAGTGGCCTTATCCGATTCGGTAACGAACGATATAGTTTGCCTGGGCGATAAACTGCTCATCTTTAAAAGAACATTTGCCGTTATAGACGAAACAAATATGCTGTATCAGCTGTTCTTTAAGGTCGCCGACAACAAGTGCGATGTAACCGTCAAGAATATAACGTATAAAATTTTTGGCTCGAAGAATAATGAATACGTTCCTGCCGAAGAGATGATTACAGATAAATATGCCCTGAATAAAAAAGGAGACGGTTTTACCCGTAACGCCAAATACAGGGTGCATACCATTGATTCAATCAACAGTATATTTACTTCCGTTGATGTCTATCTGAATGGAAAGAGAGAAATAATTAAGGAAGTAAAAGGAGCTATAGAATGAAAAAATCAAAATTTATGAAACACTGTGCTTTTGTTTTTTTGTTTTTCTTTCCAGTGATGGCTTTTGCGCAAATCGTAAAAACGGATGAGATTTTCACCGATGTTTACACATTTGATGGAAAGGTGGCCTTTCTGAAGGAAATTCAGGTGGGCGATATTCCACGGGATAAGAGTTACTTGGACTTGAAACGCTGGTTCAGACAAAACTATTCGGGCGATCCGTTCAATTCCAGTATAGATTTCAGCAGGAAAAAATACAGCGCTCATGCCGTATCGCGTATCGAACTGCTGCTTCCCGAAAATTCGGAGGGGATAAGCCGGAAGGTGATAATGAAATACACGTTTAACGCCTTTCTTATGAATGGCCTTTGCGTGGTGGAAGTATCGAACATTAGCTACCTGAACAATCCGAAAGTGAATAAAAATACCTTGCCCGACAAGGTAAAGGCCGAGGATATGATAAGCGATTCGGCCTTGTCGGTTGCAGATGCAAATAACGAAATACGGCAAAATACACGGAAAAGTACCTTGTTTTTTCTCAATGAGCTAAGCCTCAGTTTAGAAAAGGCATTGAACAATTGACGGGGCTGTCTCAAAAATCTGTCATCCCGTGCTTGACCCGTATCTCCTAACAATCAAACGATATTTTAGGATGCTCGTTTAACCGGATAGAACAAACAACGTATGGAGATAAAACAAAAATACCCCTTGGGCCTGGCTTTAAGCGGAGGCGGAGCGAAAGGATTTGCTCATCTGGGCGTTATGCAGGCGCTGGAGGAGAAGGGCTTAAGACCGGATATAATTTCGGGAACAAGCGCCGGAGCGTTTGCCGGTGTTTTGTATGCCGATGGCCATTCGCCACAGGAGATTTTGTCGTTCTTCCAACGGAAAAACTTCAAGAATTTTGCGGAATTTTCGATTCCAAAAGGCGGATTGTTTAAGTTGGCTCGCTTTCATTCTTTTCTGGAGGAGCATCTGAGAGCCAGAACTTTTGAAGAACTGAAAATACCCTTGAGGGTGGTTGCCACGGATATTGAACACGGCATTCCGGTTACGTTTGATAAGGGACCTCTTATTCCGGTTATTGTGGCCTCCTGCTCCTATCCGATTGTATTTACGCCAACCGAGATAAATGGAACGCATTACGTTGACGGCGGTCTTTTTAATAATTTTCCGGTATCGGCTATCAGAAAGCAATGCGACAAAGTGGTGGGCGTGAATGTCAGTCCCTTAACTTTGCAAAAATACCGGAACTCGTTGTGGTTCGTCGCCGAAAGGTCGTTTCACTATATGACGGGTGCAAATACCATGGCCGAAAGAACCTTGTGCGATGTTTTGATTGAATCGACCAAACTCTCCAAGTATGCGATGTTTAGCATCGAACACATGGAAGAAATATACGAAATAGGTTATAAAACGGCCAAAAGGAAACTGAATCAGAATATAAACATATTAGAAGGCGTTGTCAGAAAAACGCAATAATTTAATTGTTATTATCCACTAAAAATATGGCAGAAAAACTATTCATCTATCAGCTTCTCCCTCGTTTATTTGGAAATGCAAAGAACGTAAATAAAGAAAATGGTACCATAGAGGAAAACGGCGTAGGGAAGTTTTCTTCGGTTTCGGGCAAAGCGCTATCCGAAATTAAAAAAATGGGATTTACTCATATTTGGTTTACCGGAGTAATAGAACATGCCTCCCAAACTGCTTATCCGGCCTTTGGCATTCCGGGCGATAATCCGGCTGTGGTGAAAGGAAATGCCGGATCGCCTTATGCCATACGCGATTATTATGATGTTTCTCCCGATTTGGCCGATAACATCGAAGACCGTTTGCTTGAGTTTGAGGAGTTGGTTTCGCGCACGCATAAAGCCGGATTGAAGGTTATTATTGATTTTGTGCCGAACCACGTGGCGCGCCAATACCATTCGGATCTAAAACCCCGGAAAGTACAAAACCTGGGAGAGAAAGACGATACCTCGGTTGCTTTCAGCCCCGACAACAATTTCTATTATATCCCCAACAAGCCCTTGGATTTGGAGTTTGCCACGCCGCAGGAGGATGACAGCTATCAGGAATCTCCGGCTAAGGTTACAGGTAATGACCTGTTCGATAATAAAGTACGAATTGGCGACTGGTACGAAACCGTAAAACTGAACTATGGCGTTGATTACCTCGACGAACGGAAGAAATATTTTACACCCAAACCCGATACATGGTATAAGATGCGCGATATTCTGCTCTATTGGGCGGCAAAAGGGGTTGACGGATTCAGGTGCGATATGGCCGAAATGGTGCCTGTTGAATTCTGGAACTGGGTAATAACCCGTGTGAAATCGAAATACAAACAGCTGGTGTTTATTGCGGAGGTATATAACCCGGAAGAATATGGAAATTATACCTATACCGGAAAGTTTGATTACCTGTACGATAAGGTGGGGCTTTACGATGCGCTGAAATCAATTATCTGCGGACATCGACCGGCTTCGGACATCACTTTTTGCTGGCAGAAACTCGAGAACCTGCAACCGCGGATGCTCAATTTTCTGGAAAACCACGATGAACAACGAATTGCGTCCGATTTTTTTGCGGGAAATCCCTTCAAGGCTATTCCCGGTATGATTGCGGCTGTTACTATGAATACAAATCCGACATTGGTTTATGCCGGTCAGGAACTGGGCGAAAGAGGGATGGACAAGGAAGGCTTCAGCGGCATAGACGGACGGACATCCATCTTCGATTATTGGTCGGTGGATTCGTTGAGCAAGTGGTACAACAACGGGAAATTCGGGAACGAACAACTCTCGGAGAGCCAAATAGCCTTACGCAAGTTTTATATTCAGCTGCTGAGCATATCCAATCAGGAAGAAGCGATAACAAAAGGCGGATTTTACGACCTGATGTATGCCAATTACAACAGCTCGCAGTTCGACCCGACAAAGCAGTTTACTTATTTAAGAGCCTACAAAAAAGAATTACTACTTATTGTCGTTAATTTCGATAACAAGGATGTGGATGTGGAGGTCTCAATACCCGGAGCGGCGCTCGACTATTTCAAAATCGACGGTAAAATATTCGATTCGTGCAAAGAATTGTTTTCGGGAAAGAAGCAAAACCTGAAACTTGGGCTGAGAGATAACTTTTTGGCAAAGATTGAAGCAAATTCAGGAAAAATATTCAAATTTTTGTCGGTATAGTTAGCTTATTTGAATTAAATGTTTGTAATTTTGTGGCGAAATCATTAAAAAAAGACAAAGTAAATGGAACAAGACTCCTTTAAAGTTTTTTCGGGAACGAAATCGCGTTATTTAGCTGAGAAAATTTGCAATAGTTTGGGATGCCCCTTGGGCAATATGAACATAGACCGTTTCGCCGATGGCGAATTTTCGGTATCGTATGAGGAGTCGATACGCGGATGCCAGGTTTTTTTAGTGCAATCCACTTTCCCCAATTCCGACAATCTGCTGGAGCTTTTATTGATGATTGATGCTGCCAAAAGGGCTTCGGCTCGTTCCATAGTGGCTGTGATTCCGTATTTTGGCTGGGCCAGGCAAGACCGCAAAGATAAGCCGAGGGTCTCCATCGGCGCCAAGTTGATAGCCGATATGCTAACTGCTGCCGGAATAAACCGTGTAATCACCATGGATTTACACGCCGACCAAATTCAGGGATTTTTCGATGTGCCGGTGGACCACTTGTATGCCTCGGCCATTTTTACCAATTATATAAAATCGCTGGACAGGGAAAACCTGGTGATAGCCACCCCCGATGTGGGCGGTACCAAAAGAGCCAGTTCGTATGCCAAATATTTTGGAATTCCGATGGTTATTTGCTACAAACTGCGCAAGAAAGCGAACGAAATTTCGGAAATGCAAGTAATCGGCGATGTGGAAGGAATGGACGTCCTCCTGGTGGACGACATAGTGGACACTGCCGGAACCATAACCAAAGCCGCCGATTTGATGATGCAAAACGGCGCTCGTTCGGTGAAGGCCATTGCAAGCCACGCCGTGATGTCGGACCCTGCAACTGCCAGAGTAGAGGCCTCGAGTTTGTCGGAAATAATATTTACCGACAGCATACCTTATTATAAAGAATCGACCAAAGTAACCATTTTGTCGATGGCCGATGTTTTTGCCAACGCCATACGAAGGGTTTGCTCCAACGAATCAATCAGTTCGTTGTATGTGCTGTAATATCTGACAAGATTAAGTTATAAGAGAAAGAGGAATCGCCCGGCTTCCTCTTTTTTATGCAGTTTTTTGCACAAAAAGCGGTCAATATTTTGGATATTCGCTAATTAAGAATATTTTTGTAGTTCCGAAGGGAAGATGCTTATTTAATTCTGATACAAATAAAATATGAAAGTTCATCACGAAGGTCGTGGAATCTTAATTACGCTGTTCATTGTACTTGCAATTATTAATGTGCTGGTGGTGTATTTTTATAAAGAATGCGTTCTGACATATTTACTGTTGGCGGTATCTGCGGTAGCGTTTCTATCTGTTTTAAATTTTTTCAGAAGTCCGCTCAGACGCTTTACCGGAGATTCTTCCGATTCGGTTGTTGCTCCGGCAGATGGCAGGATTGTTGCCATTGAGGAGGTTTTTGAACCGGAATATTTTCAAGATAAACGTTTGGTAGTTTCCATATTCATGTCCATATTCAATGTCCATGCCAATTGGTATCCGGTGAATGGGAGGGTGAAACTGAAAAAACATCATAACGGTCGTTTTATGGCCGCCTATCTGCCCAAATCGAGCGCCGAAAACGAACGCTCGACAGTAGTTATTGAACGAACAGACGGCAAAGAGGTGCTTGTCCGCCAGATAGCCGGAGCGGTTGCCCGCCGGATAGTTACTTATCCCGAAGTAGGTGATCAGGCGTACATCAACGACCACTTCGGGTTCATCAAGTTTGGTTCGCGGGTAGATGTATATTTGCCGCTGGGCACAAAGGTGCTGGTTGATATGGATCAGTCGGTTCGCGGAAATCAAACGGTAATAGCAAAACTTCCACTCGAAAAATAATGAAAAAACATATTCCAAACCTGTTTACCTCCCTGAACCTGTTTTCGGGCTGTATTGCCTCTGTAATGGCTTTCGAGGGAAACTACCTGTGGGTGGTAGTTTGGGTTATTATTGCCGCCACATTCGATTTTTTCGATGGCTTTATGGCGCGCTTGCTCAAGGTTCCCTCGCTGATAGGGAAGGAATTGGATTCCTTGGCCGATTTGGTGAGTTTTGGTATGGCGCCAAGCCTTATTGCCTACCGCTTTTTATCGGACAATGTAGCCGTATCCGACTTGGGCTTTTTATCGGTGTTGAATCCCTATATACCTTATGTAGCGTTTCTGCTGGCTGTTTTTTCAGCCTTGCGTTTGGCTAAGTTTAATATCGACGAGAGGCAGGCCACTACTTTTATTGGGCTTCCAACTCCGGCCAATGCGCTTTTTTGGATAAGTCTCTTATATGGAATACACGACCTGTCGTCGAAAGAAACAGCTCCGGTATTCGTGTTTATAATATTGTTTCTTGTTATCGTTTTCTCTTTCCTTTTAGTATCGGAAATTCCGATGTTTTCGTTAAAAATTAAGAGTCTCGGATTGAAGGGAAATGAACTAAGATACATATTAATTGTTTCTATAATACTGGCTCTCGCTTTGGTGGGCGTACTGGGTATGGGCGTAGGCATATTGCTCTATATTGCTCTTTCGATTATAGCCTCACTAAGAGCGAATAAGGCTTAGTCAGGTTTATTGCAAACAAAAAAATAGTTGGTATGTCATTCATATTCTTTTTTCTGTTTATTATTCTGATAATTGTTTCCGCAGTCCTGTCTATTGGGGCTTCATTTCTCCGAATGCTGTTTGGTAAGCCCGGTACCCGGCAAGACAGGGGATACCAACAATACAGCCGGTCGAATCAATCTCAACAAAATCCGGCTCAACACAAAAAAGTTTTCGATAAAAACGAAGGCGAATACGTCGATTACGAAGAAGTAAAGTAAAGGTTTTATTTTCCCCTCCTTTTTGTAATTCATAGATAGCAATCTGTACAGGTTGGGTATTTAATCTTAATTGTTAACCTTTTGGCATTAATTTCGTTTTTCAGGTACAAAAGTGTACAAAATTCTATCTATTGATACGATTTTCCATTGTATTCCCCTCTATGTCGCTGTACATTTGTTACAAAATTTATGTAAAGAACCTTGAAAACACGAATACCCCATAAAGGAAAAACAACTCCAATCCGGTATTTCTGAATGAGTCTGGGGAATCCGGTTACCGGGCTTCTTTTGCTTGCAGTTTCGTGAAAGAGAGGCTGTGAATTTATACAAATGAAAATGAAAGGATGTATGTTATATGAACGTTAAGCGCCTCGAAATGTTTGGTGGCGGGGAGTATTCTGTTAAACACACACATCCTCCATATACATTAATTATACCAAACAATTCATTTTATTTTATTTAATTTAATACCAAATGAAAAATTTAAGAAGAAGTGTTTTTCCAATGTGTAAAGCCAGAAGTTTATTGATGGTTTTGTTCTGTTGTATGTCGGCAATTGTGGTTGCGCAGACTAAAGTTGTTACCGGTACCGTTTTGGACGACAAAAAAGAGTCCATTATTGGCGCCAGTGTTATAGTTAAAGGTTCCAATACCGGAACCGTTACCGACATTGATGGAAAGTTTTCCATTAATGCCAGAAACAATGATGTTTTATTGATAAGTTATATCGGATATGTGGGGCAACAAGTCTCGGTATCGGGTAAAAGCCGTGTCGATGTAACGTTGAAAGAAGATGCTCACATGCTGGACGAAATGGTTGTAATGGGTTATGGTACAGTGAAGAAAGCCAATGTGGTGGGTTCCATTGCCAAAATCGACGAAAAAGCCATCGAAGAACGCCCGATTGGCCGGATTGAACAGGCCTTGCAAGGACAAATGGCAGGGGTAAGCGTCCGGACAACACAAGGAACTCCGGGTGGCGACATTACCATCAGCGTTCGTGGAGCTGCTTCTATTAGCGGCGAAAGTACGCCATTGTATGTTGTGGACGGTGTGCCTATCGACAATTTGTCGGGTATCAATCCCAATGACATTCAGTCAATCGAAATATTGAAGGATGCCGCTTCTGCCGCTATTTATGGTGCGAGGGGCTCTAATGGGGTTGTTCTTGTTTCTACCAAAAGAGGAAAAGTAGGAATTCCTACTATTTCTTTATCAGCTTATACCGCTATCTCGACAGTAGAGAGAAAAGTTGACGTGCTGAATTCCGATGAATGGATTGCATTTAACAAGAAGTATCTGGATAGGGAGTGGCTAAGAAACCACCCCGAACAATCGGCTTCCGCCACTCAGGCCGAACGATTGGCTTTAGCCGAGGCTAACAATGGTAGAACTTACACATCCAGGGCCGATTTATATACCCTCAGAAACTCCTACGGGATATACGATCCATATTGGGGTTCGGATAATATTGACTACATTGATTGGCAGGATGCGATATTCAGGTCGGCGCCAACAAACAATGTTAATATAAACGCATCGGGAGCTACGGACAAAGTTGGCTACTCGGTATCGGCAGGTGTATTGTCGCAGGAAGGTGTGGTAGAAGGTACGTCTTTCGACCGCTATTCGGTACGCGCCAATTTGGAAGCAAAAATGACCGACCGCATTAAAGTGGGATTCAACTTGTCTCCATCCTACGCTTTGAGGAAAGGTATTGAAGTGGGTGGTAAAGATCTTGCCGTAGCTCGTGCTTTGTCGTATCCCGGCATTGTACCAAAGGGAGCCGGTAAAATGGCCGGAGCCGATCCTTACAAATTTTATGACATGTGGGGAACCGGCGCTAATGGAGTAAGCCCTTATGTGCAGGCTACCGCGCCCGACCGGAGAGTAGAAGACGTCAGATTAAGGTCGTCGATGAATATGACCATTGCTATTTTGGATGGTTTATCGGTGAATGGTTTGGTATCGTGGAACTACCGGTCGAACATAGACCGTTCATACAGCCCCACATGGTCGAATGGCTCATGGGATACTTCAACTCCGGGTCAGCGATCTACTTCACGGAAACAAAGTACCGTGCGGCACGAGTTGATGGGACAAGGAATGATTAATTACTCGAAAACATTTGGCGATCACAGTATTGATGCCATGTTGGCTATTTCGGAAGAAAAGAGCACACGGGAAACTTCGGATTCGGGTGAAGGTAACTTCGCAAACGACAAAACCTGGGTGTTTGACAAAACTTCGGGAAAAGACATCAATCAATTGAGTATTGGATACGCGTCGGATGCAATGGTATCTTATTTCGGTCGTGTACAATATGGACTGATGGATAAGTATTTGCTTACTGTTTCTCTTCGTAGGGACGGTTCTTCTAAATTTGGAAAAGACGGGCGTTGGGGATGGTTCCCCTCCGTATCGGGAGCATGGAAAGCCAACGAAGAAGCTTTCCTGAGCAATATAGAATGGTTGGGCACCGCCAAACTAAGAGCTAGCTGGGGGCTTGCCGGTAACGACCGTATTGGTAGCGCTACATTCCTGTCGAACATGAGAGTGGCTAATTATCCGTTTGGAGTAGCGCAAGCTGTGGGCAATGGCTATGTGTTGGCCAATATCGCAAACTCGAATCTGACTTGGGAAAAAACAGGCAGTTACAACTTGGGACTTGATTTGGGCTTCTTGAAAAACAGAATATACATGCAAGCGGATGTGTATTACAAAAAAACCACCGATTTGCTTTTAAGTGCGCCTACATCACTCACCACCGGATTCTCTTCGATGATGGACAATGTTGGAAATGTAGAGAACCGGGGATTTGAATTTGAATTGAATACCGTCAATCTTACCGGTAAATTTAGTTGGAATTCTTCGCTCAATATTTCAATCAACCGGAACGAAATAACAAAATTGGGAATGAATGATAGTGATATAAGAACGGGACAAGGCAGTACAATTATTCAACGAAAAGGCGAAGCCATCAACTCATTCTTCTTGCTCAAGGCCATCGGTGTGCTTCGCGCAGCCGACTTTGAAGCCGACGGCGTAACACCGAAAGAGGGTGTTGCCATCTTCTCGGGACAAAGACCCGGAGATACCAGATACGAGGATATGGCAGAAAATGGCGTAAAAGATGGCAGAATTACAGCTGCCGACTATGTAGTAGCAGGTAATTATCAGCCCGATTTTGAATGGGGTTTCACCAACTCATTTAAGTATAGAGATTTCGATTTGTCGGTTCTGTTACAGGGAAAAGTGGGCGGAGACTTATTGGCAATCGGCTCAAGAGGATGGAACAGGGCAACCGGCGACACAAAATGGAACTACATGTCGCGCTGGTTACACAAAGCTTACTGGTCGGAAGACGAACCGGGAGACGGCAAAACACCGGCATTCTTCTCGGCTGTTACCAGCGAGTACGATACCAACTGGATGTATGACGCCAGTTATGTTCGCATAAAGAACATCACATTGGGATACAATATTCCTGTGAAGAAAGTCTTTAGCAAAGCTCGCGCCTATGTTTCGTGCGATAACGTATATATTTGGGACCATTACGACCCGGGATTCTCTCCTGAAGGCGCAACACAAGATAATGCTTCTTCCGACTGGGGTGCATATCCTCAAGCCAGAACTTTCTCGGTAGGTGTAAACTTAACTTTTTAATCCATTGAATTATGAAAAATCTGAAATTAATAATAGTGCTTTTATCAACCCTTATATGCTCGTCGTGTGTTGACGATTTGGATATAACTCCGGTTGAAAATAATGTGGCTGGTTCGTTTTATACAAGCGAACTGGAAGTAAATCAGGCCGCTATCGGTATTTATTCGAGATTGGGTAAATACGCAACAGGGGCAACCGTGCAAAATGAAGACTTTCCTACAATCTATTATCTGTTGGCTTCCGAAGACCGCTCCGACATCCGTTACTTGGTGGGACAAACTTCGGCTCAGAACGACCAGTTAGAGCTGCGGAAATATTTAATCACACCCAATAGTGGTACCGTATCGAATATATTTTCGCGTTTGTATGCTATGATTTCGGATGCAAATACGCTCTTGGCCAGAACACCCGAAAATGCTTACCTGCGTTACAGAGGTGAAGCTCAGTTCCTGAGAGCATACGCCTATGCCGAATTGGCCAGATCTTTTGGACCGGTGGCATTGGTTACAAAACCTACCGAAAATAGTGTAGCCGTAAAATTACCAAGGGCGTCGTTGGACGATATTTATGCGCAGGTTATAGCCGATTTGCTGGCTGTTTCTGCCAATCCCGAAATGGAAGATGTATATACAGACACTCAAGCCGGACGTGTAGGACGTTTAGCTGCAAAAGCTTTGTTGGGACAAGTGTATATGACCATGTCGGGCTATCCGGTGAATGACCCGAATGCTGCGGCAAATGCTGTGGGAGTGTATGCTCCGATAATAGCTCAGGTGGAAACGCGTTTTGCTGCCAACTATGCGGATATATTCACTTTGCCAAACGAAAACAAATACGATTTGTTCTCGGTGCAGTTTGCATCAGGCGGTCTGAATGTAGGTTCCAGCTTGCCCGGATATATTACCAACTCGGGAGCAGGAGCATCTCCGTTCCCCGACTGGACTTACGCTTCGTATGGCCAACAAGGACAGGATTTGCGTATCGACAGCATATTGGTAAATGAAATGATAGCCAGCAACGACAAACGCTTGTTTGCCAGTGTTGATACCGGCTATTGGGGAAATAGAAGTCATGCAGACGGAACTTGGGTAACAAGGTCTATTTTGACGAAGTTTCTGGAGAAAGACAATACAAGTACGTCAATAAAAGCATGGAACGACTTTCCGCGCAATTTCCCTATCATTCGTCCTGCTGAGGTATTGCTGTACTATGCCGAGGCTTTGATTGCTACCAATCGCGCTACCGATCCCGAAACTGCCAGATTGATTAACAAAGTCAGAGACCGTGCCGGTTTACTTCCATTGAGTCATACGCCAACTTTGGCCGATATTAAGATAGAACGGAAACATGAATTTATTGGTGAAGGGAAACGCTACTTCGACCTGGTTCGCTGGGGAGAAGCCGAAGCTGTGCAGACATTGACTGATTTTGCCAGACATTATCATTCAGCTACCAATGGACAACTGCCGACTAAACGGGACTTGTTGTTGCCGATTCCTCAAAATGAGATGAAAACCAGAACTAACTGGGAAAACAACTTCGGATACAATTAATTTTTATTCAAAATTGTTAAACAAAAACAGAAGACTGCTTCGTAAGAGGCAGTCTTCTGTCTTTTAAAGTCCCCCTGCGGGGGATTAAGGGGCTAAAAAAACGAGGGTGATTTTTTTTAATCACCCTCGTTTTATTCTTATTCGGATAGTTTTATTATCCCTTTTTTACTTTTTTGTAACCATAAACGGCTCTGTTACCAAGTTCTTCTTCGATGCGAAGCAATTGGTTGTATTTAGCCATACGGTCCGAACGGCTAAGCGAACCTGTCTTGATTTGTCCCGAATTGGTTGCAACAGCTATGTCGGCAATTGTAGCGTCTTCGGTTTCGCCCGAGCGGTGAGAAGTTACACTGGTGTAACCTGCACGGTGAGCCATTTCTATGGCGTTCAACGTTTCGGTTAACGAACCGATTTGGTTCACTTTAATCAGGATTGAATTGGCGCAACCCAGTTCGATACCTTTCTTCAGGAAATCGACATTGGTAACAAACAAGTCGTCGCCAACCAGTTGCACTTTGTTGCCGACAGCATCGGTAAGTTGTTTCCAGCCCTCCCAGTCGTTTTCGTCCATACCGTCTTCGATAGAGTCGATAGGATATTTTTCGGTAAGGCCTTTAAGGAATGCAACTTGTTCTGCCGAAGTGCGTTTAGCGCCGTTAGCACCTTCAAATTTACTGTAATCGTAAACCTTGTTTTCTTTGTCGTAGAATTCCGATGAAGCACAGTCAAGGGCAATTGTAACGTCTTTAGCAGGCTCGTATCCGGCAGCTTTAATAGCTTTGATGATAGATTCCAATGCATCTTCGGTGCCATCAAGGGCAGGAGCAAAACCACCTTCGTCGCCTACGGCAGTGCTGAGATTTCGGTCGTGAAGTACTTTTTTCAACGAATGGAACACTTCGGCACCCATTCTCAAGCCTTCTTTGAACGATTCGGCGCCAACAGGGCGAATCATAAATTCCTGAAATGCGATAGGTGCATCGGAGTGAGAACCACCGTTGATGATGTTCATCATGGGTACGGGAAGAACATAGGTGTTAGTTCCGCCGATATAACGGTATAATGGAACGTCAAGGTAATTTGCTGCGGCTTTGGCTACGGCAAGCGAAACTCCGAGGATAGCATTTGCACCAAGCTTTGATTTTGTTGATGTACCATCCAATTCAATCATTTTGTTGTCGATGTCAACCTGATTCAACGCCGACTCGCCAATTAATGTGGGGGCAATTGTTTTGTTTACGTTTTCAACAGCTTTCAAAACACCTTTGCCGCCATACCTTCTTTTGTCTCCGTCTCGAAGTTCAAGCGCTTCATGTTCTCCTGTGGATGCTCCCGAAGGAACTGCCGCACGGCCAAATGCACCGGATTCTAATGTTACATCAACCTCAATGGTTGGATTTCCTCTTGAATCCAGGATTTCACGTGCAAAAATACGTTCGATTCTCATGTCAAATGGTTTTTGTTGGGTTTGTTTATAATGAGTTATTTTATCTTCTTTTTCGCCGCACAAAAGTACCCTTTTTTTTTCTTTTTATGAAATTCTTTCACTTCAAAGAGTGTAAAAAAATAGAAAAAGCTCCCTAATCTCCCGAGGGGGACTAAAGAACCCTGAATATAGGATCAATTCTTGTGGCTGCCCGAAAATATCGAACAAGACGTTTTGAAGCATGATAGAAATGTAAATTCCAGATAATGACCATCTTATGCTAATAAGACAAGCTGTTTCCGGCTGTTTTAAGCGTTTGAGGTTTTATTATTTAAAACAGTCAATGAATTTGTCGGGATTTATTTCAACCGGAAGCAACTTTAGATGTATTGAGAGTCTCTTTTTTCGCTCACTTTCCTCAAATCTCTCCCATTCTATTATTATGCTTATTTATATTAGTAGATTAATTTAATATAAGCTATTCTGTTTATTTTATACAATCAGCATTTTAGTTTATTGTAATATTGTTATTGTCAATTTATTATAAATAATTATAGAAACAGGTATAACTATATTATATAGGTATTTTATCTGGCTTATTTTATCTGTTGATAAGATTGTTGATTATTTTATTATTATATATATTCCTGTTTCTATAATTATAAGTTTAGTTTTGTATATTGTTGAATATCAAATAGTTGAATGGGCGCTACTTTCACTTTCCTTATATTTGTTTTTACAGTTAAAGATTATTATCTTTGAACTGTTTATATGTTGACTTAAACAGCTTATTTTTAGCACGATGAAAGTAAAAGATATATTGCATGTAATTGAACAACTGGCTCCTTTGGCATTGCAGGAAAGTTATGATAACAGTGGCATTCAGGTTGGCGATTCCAATCAGGAGGCGAGGGCGGCGCTATTATGCATTGATGTTACAGAAGATGTTGTAGATGAAGCAATTGCTCTGGGCTGTAACCTGATTATCTCGCATCACCCGCTTGCATTCAGGCCCTTTAAGTCGTTGACAGGGAAAAACTACGTGGAGCGTTGTTTGATAAAGGCCTGCAAACACGATATAGTGATTTATGCGGCACATACAAGTTTAGACAATGCCTGCGATGGCATAAACCGGTATTTGGCTCAGCTGCTGAATCTTCAGCAAATCAGAATTCTTGCCCCCCAGTCCAAGTCGCTGCTGAAGCTGGTAACGTTTGTTCCGTACGGACATGTGTCGGCCCTTAGGGCGGCCTTGTTTAACGCAGGCGCCGGAAATATTGGGAATTATGATTGCTGCAGTTACAGCGCTTCGGGCGAAGGAACATTCAGGGCAGGAGAGGGAGCTAATCCATTTTGTGGCGAAACAGGCGAAATACATACCGAACCCGAATACCGCTTGGAAGTAATTCTCCCCGCCTTCCGAAAAACAGAAGTGATGCAGGCTTTGATTGCCGTTCACCCTTACGAAGAACCGGCTTATGATTTTTATGCTTTAGAAAATGACTGGATACAGGCAGGAAGCGGTGTTGTTGGGTCGTTGCCGGAACCAATGGAAGAAGAAGATTTTTTGTATATACTGAAAGATACCTTGCGCTTAAATGTGCTTCAGCACTCGCGGAATATTGGTAAAATGGTTCAGGATGTGGCCATTTGCAGCGGCAGCGGTTCGTTTCTGATACCACAGGCCATAAAGTATGGCGCCGATATTTTTATTACCGGAGAGGCAAAATACAACGACTATTACGATGTGGAGGACAAAATAATATTGGCAACCGTGGGACATTACGAATCGGAAATTTTCACAAAAGATATATTCTATGATTTGTTATCAAAAAAAATTCCTAACTTTGCGCTGAATAAATCGGGGTACGATGAAAATCCCGTTAAGTATTTGTAAACAGAGAAGCGATGTACTCCTTCTCATTTATAAATGATGTAGTTGGCAGTCTTACCTTCGAAGTGAGTTGTTTGCTGCATTTTTTGTTAGTAAATTAAAGTTTTATAATAGATATGGCAAAGAAACAACAAGTAGAAAAAGAAGTAACCGTAGAGGATAAATTGAGAACCCTCTACAATTTGCAGTTGAAATTGTCTGAAATAGACAGAATTAAAACATTACGCGGCGAACTTCCGTTGGAAGTTGCAGATTTGGATGACGAAATTGCAGGTCTGAAAACACGCATAAACAAATACGATACCGACCTGAAAGAGACGAATGCTACGATTAGTCAGCAAAAGCAAAAAATTCAGGATAGCACATTGAAAATCAGCAAGTATAAAGAACAGTTGGACAATGTTCGCAACAACCGCGAATTCGATCACCTGAGCAAAGAAATCGAATTTGAATCGCTTGAAATTGAGCTTGCTGAAAAACGTATCCGCGAATTTACCTTTGATGAAAAAAGTATATCGGAACAAATAGAAAAAAGCAATACCCTGTTTGAAGAACGCTCTGCCGATTTGGCCCAGAAAAAAAGCGAACTGGATGAAATTGTTTCCGAAACAAAGCAGCAGGAAGAACAAATCAGGGAAGAAGTGAAAGTGATAGAAGGAAATGTTGACCAGCGACTTCTTCAAGCTTTCAAGCGAATCAGAAAGAGCGCCCGGAATGGTTTGGCTCTTGTGGCAATTGAACGTGGCGCCTGTGGCGGTTGCTTCAATAAAATTCCACCCCAAAAGCAGATGGATATAAAAATGGGCAAAAAAGTGATTGTTTGTGAATATTGCGGACGTATTATGATTGATTCGGATATGGTTGCGGCAGAATAATTTTAAGAAACCGTATTCATATTTACAATACTCAAGTTAAAAAAGAAGTTTCTTTCGGAAAAAGTATCGAAAAAAGAAAAAACTTCTTATATTTGTTCGGCTGATTAAAACAGGATCTAACTTAATTCAAAATAAAAAAAATAAAACTAAAATGGCAAACAAGACTTCTTACAACTATCAAGCTGAGTTGTTAACCAAGATGAAAGAACAGGTAGAAATTTTCAGAGAAGATTTATCCAGTGTTTCGAGAAATTATAAATCTACTATCCAAAGCTTGCACGAAGCAGACGGATTAATGGATGAAACCTACGACGAGTACTACTCCAACTACCTGAAACCTACAATAGAAATAATCAACAGTATTATCGAAAGAATGGATACTGAAGATCTGGCATTTGTTGAAAAAGAACTTAACTTCCTGATAAGCAGGTAACTACTGTTTGAATTATGGATGAACGAGATTTGCTTAAAAATGTAAAAGAGAGATCCGTAGATTTATATGGCTTAAGCGACGAAAAACTTCGGGAGTTGCTTAATGCTACCATATATGCTATAGACAAAGGGCTTGAAGCCGGGGATATTGTCGAGATAGAGGATTTTGGCGTATTTTCGAGAAGAAAACAAGGGCCTGTATCTGTCTCATTTTTCAGACCGTCCGAAAGGCTTAGTGAACGTATAAACAGAAAGAGATGAATGAAAAACTGAATCTATATTATTTAGTGGATGTAATATCTAAGCAAACTCAATTGGATCCAAAAGTTGTCAAAATTTTTATAACCCAACTTTTTAGAGAAATCGAAAAAGGTGTGGCTGTATCTTCTGTTGTAAAAATAGATAATTTTGGCCTTTTCCGTATAATAAAGAGTTTATCGGCGGACAAGTTATTGTTTTTGGGGAAATTTGGAAATGAGGGCGCTCATTCCGAACCTCAGGAAGAAACCGCTGAGGCGTCGCCCGAAATAGATACTCCGTTCCATGAATTGCCGGATGCATTTTACGAAAACCGTACGAATCCGGTATCTGTCGGCGATTATTCCGAAGGGATAAACGATCATGTAGAGATGCATGAAGATGCAACAACCGAATATACGGGTATCCTCTTGGATGAAGATAAAGAATTTATTGACAGGATAGAAGAATCTTATTCCGATTACGAGGAAAAAAGCTGGTACAAGAAAATTCCGGGAAATACAAAGAATATTGTCTTGTTTCTTATTACAATAATTATTGTAGTAGGAGTTTTGTATGGCCTGTATTCATACTCGGAAAGAGACACCAACGAGTTCCGGTATGTTCCATCATATGCTCCATCATACACAGAACTGGAGAACGAAGACACCCTGAATTTTTCTCATGTTATCATCACCGAATCAGACATAGATTTCGCTCATTTATCCAGAATTTACTACGGGTACGAAATATTCTGGTCTTACATCTATAAGGCCAATGAAGACAATATATCGAGTGCGTTAGAAATACCGCCCGGCTCCGTGATACGAATACCAAAGCTGGATGAAACCCTGATTGATATTCATAATGAGGAAAGCGTAGAAAGTGCAAAACTTCTAAACGCTGAAATATTGAAACTAAGAATAGAAAATCAAACAGTTTCGACCGATACGGTTTCAACAATCAATGGAGATATTGAATAGGCAGAAACGGCATTCCAAAAGATTTGAGCTTGTCCCAACAGTAGGATTTGATTGCCTTTTTAATTGATTTAACAACCACTTGTATTTGAAATAATATGTCTAAGAAAAGCAGAAAGAGGAAGAGTTCAAATAAAAATTTCATAGCGCTTCTGGTTATTATTGTAGTTCTTGTAGGGGGAATTTATTATATCAGGGATTTAGAAAAAAAGGAGGCTTACGAAATATCTCTAAACCCTCAGAATGATGAAGTTTATCATGTCTTGGAAAACAGAGATACAGTTCGTTATATAGAGAGTATTGAATTAGGGCAGAATCGTATAAATATTTTGGACTTATCGCAAGACTTTTATGGCAATAAAGTTTTCTGGCCTTATATATTTCAGGTAAATCAGCATATCGAAAACCCTTTGGATATGCCCAAAGGTACAGTATTGCTCATACCCCGGGTTGATTCTCTGCACTTGGATTTAACCGCAACCGGAAATGTGGAAAGAGTCCGGTTTATTGGCGACAGTATTCTGACTGCTGTTAACGAGAGACGGAAGCCGAGAGAATTTGATTAATACATTCTTCGGTATTCAGCAAACTTTGTTCGCCGGTCGTCATATTTTTCAGGGAAATTTTATTTTCCCTGATTTCGTTTTCGCCGATAATGGCCACAAACGGAATGTTTTTGGCATCGGCATACGACATTTGTTTCTTCATCTTTGCGCCCGATTCGGGATATATTTCAACTGATACGCCTTTTTTGCGCATGTCGGCCACGATGGGCAACATGTAGTTTTCTTCGTTCTCGCCAAAGTTTACAAACAGCGCTTGTGTGCTTTGCAGTGAATTTTTTGGGTATAAATCCAACTGATTGAGCACATCGAATATCCGGTCGGCGCCGAACGAAATGCCAACTCCCGAAACGCCGGGCAAGCCAAATACGCCGGTCAGGTTATCATAGCGTCCGCCTCCGGTGATGCTGCCGATTTCCACGTCCAAGGCTTTCACTTCTATGATGGCGCCGGTGTAGTAATTTAACCCGCGTGCCAGTGTCAAGTCCAGTTCTACATCCGATTTAACGGCTACATGTTTCAGTTTGTTCAGGATATATTCCAACTCCGAAATACCTTGCAAGCCCATCTCCGAATTGGCAAGAACAGTTCCGAGCGCCGACAGCTTCTCCGTATTGGAGCCTTTCAACAGCAATATCGGTTGCAGCTTGTCGATGGCTTCGCGGCTTATTCCTTTATCCTGAAGTTCTTCGTTGACTTTTTCCAGTCCTATTTTGTCGAGTTTATCTATGGCAACCGTAATGTCGATTATTTTATCGGGTTCGCCAATAATTTCGGCAATTCCACCCAGAATTTTCCGGTTGTTGATTTTCAGGCAGACCCTTACGCCCAGACGGCTGAAAACATCGTCGATAATTTGAACAAGCTCTACTTCGTTGAGCAACGAATCGGAACCAACGATGTCGGCATCGCACTGAAAAAATTCGCGATACCGGCCTTTTTGTGGGCGATCGGCGCGCCATACCGGTTGTATCTGGAAGCGTTTGAACGGGAAAGTTATTTCGTTGCGGTGCATCACCACATACCGTGCAAACGGAACAGTCAGGTCGTAGCGCAAGCCTTTTTCGCAGGCTTTGGCCGTAAATTTGAGCGGATTTTTTGGCAAAAGCTCTTCGTCGGTTATGCCCGAAAAGAAATCGCCCGAGTTAAGGATTTTGAACAACAGTTTATCGCCTTCCTCTCCATATTTCCCCATCAGAGTTGACAGGTTCTCCATTGCCGGCGTTTCGATTTGCGAGAAACCATAAGAGCGGTAAACCGATTTGATGGTCTCGAAAATATAGTTCCGCTTACTCATTTCTTCGGGCGAAAAATCCCTTGTTCCTTTGGGTATTGATGGCTTTTGCATATTGCGCTGATTTTTTTTGCAAAGTTAATTTTTTTAGTGGCAAATTACAAGTTATAGGTTTGTAGTTGCGATTTTTTGTCTATATTTTTATACTTTCGCAGAATATCTATACACCTATGAGAATTATCATGAAACAAAAAAATCTGTACTTGTTGTTTATTGTCGTCTGTCTGTTCGCTTTACAAACAAAAGCAGCGATAAAATTACCGGCTATCTTTTCCGATAATATGGTTCTTCAGCAAAATGCCGTTGTAAACCTGTGGGGAACAGCCAGCCCCTGGGAGGAAGTAATGGTGGAACCTTCGTGGGATAAGAAAACCTATTCGACGGTTGCCGACTCGAAAGGGAAATGGAGCATAAAGATTAAAACGCCCAAAGCAAGTCCCAACCAAAGTATAAGATTGAGTAGCATACTGAGCAAACTCCAGATAAACAATGTGTTGATTGGTGAAGTTTGGTTGTGCTCGGGGCAGTCGAATATGGATTTTCCCGTAGCCAAAGGAGCGGGCTGGCGTACAGGGATTATCGACAGGGAGGAAGAAATGAAGGACGCCGATTATCCCGATATACGGCTGTTTCACGTTAAGCAACGGCTGTCTCCGGTCTATGAATTGGACGACTGCGAAGGGCAATGGGAGCTTTGCAATGCCGAAAATCTACAAACTTTTTCAGCTGTCGCTTTCTTTTTCGGGCGCGAATTGTATAAGAATCTGAAGTCGCCCGTGGGCTTGATTCAATCGACATGGGGCGGTACGCAAGCCGAAGCCTGGACAAAAATGGAGGCGATTTTGAGCGACTCGGTCTATTCTCCGCTGGTGAAGCAGTACAAAGAAGTGCGGGATAGCTATCCGGCCCAGCTGGAAAAATACGAGGCCGAAAAAGCAACATACGATAAGGAGAGCGAGGATGCAAAAAACAGCATTAAAGCGCCTGAAAAGCCACAGGGAATAAACCACAACAATGCCTTGTCAACCCTTTGGAATGGCATGATTAAGCCCCTGGTTCCCTACACCATAAAGGGCGTTATATGGTATCAGGGCGAATCGAATGCCGATAGGGCGAGTGATTATAAACAGGTGTTTACCAACTTGATAAACAGTTGGCGAAAAGAGTGGGGGCAAGGCGGTTTTCCGTTTTATTTTGTGCAGATAGCGCCCTATTATAAACAACCGCCTCACATACGGGAAGCGCAATTGCTCACTTGGCAGTCGGTAAAAAATACCGGGATGGCGGTAATCACCGATGCCGGAGACAGTACGGACATTCATCCCCGAAATAAGAAAATTCCGGGCATCCGCCTTGCAAACTGGGCATTGGCAAAGGATTACAAGAAAGCGGTTGCCTGCTCGGGGCCGGTATTCAATTCGATGAAAGTAAAAGGCAACACCGCAACACTGAGCTTCGACTATACCGAACAAGGTCTGAACTCGAATGGGGAGACGCTGAGAGGCTTTGTGATTGCCGGAGAAGATCGCCAATTTTATCCGGCAGAGGCTGTTATAAAAGGAAATGTAGTAGAAGTGTCATCGCCCAAGGCTCCTAACCCCGTGGCTGTTCGTTACGGCTGGGACAATTTTTTCAGGGTGAATCTGTACAATGGAGCCGGACTTCCGGCATCTCCTTTCAGAACGGATAAGTGGTAGGAAAAAGTTCTAATGAGAATAATATGCCAATGTGAATAATGAGAATAATGAAACTTGTATGATACAGACATGCTGCGCCACCTCTCTTCAATCTTGTCATTGCGGGCTCCGACCCGCAATCCCCCCCAGTAAATGTGCAATGATTTTCAGGAGATTGCGGGTCGGAGCCCGCAATGACAGAAATAAAAATGGTCGCGGCACGCCACGACCCTACATTATTCACATTAATTATTAAAACAACGTGTTTGAAATCTCGTTCTCGAGGTTCTCGATATATATCCGTTGCTGGTTGAGAAACCTGATCTGAAGTATTTCCTGCGACCGGGTAATGAGGGTAGAGTATTTTTTCAACGATTCGAGCCAGTTCCTGTGTATAACGCATAGCTCCGAATTATGAACAACTATCGGGTTGGTAAGATAGATCTGAAAATGAGATAAGCAGTGATTATCGTACCGGGAATAAGTACTGTTGGCCTCGATACTGACCGACGAAAGATAAAAAAAGAATTTAGCTTTGGGCTCAAGCACTCCGGTTTGCATCAGTTTTTCCAATAAATCGACCAGCGCAAGCAAATCTTTTTTCAGCAATCGCAACTCTTCCTCATTAATCAATTTCCGCCGGTAATAATACTGAATTCCCCGAATGGTATTCACAAACATATTCGGGTCTAAAATATATACGCTTTTATTCGTCTTTCGGATATTCTCTCTGATTTCTTTCTGCAAATCAGTTATTTCGGTTGGCAGAACAACATCCGAGAGCCTGTAGCTCAACGAACTCTCGTTGGTTTGGTGTACCCACCTGTAATACGAATATTTGAACAGGTTGTCGAAAAATGAGGTGAATGTGGCCGGAATAAGGTTTAGCGTCATCAATGCCTCGGCATCCTTGGCTTCAATCCGGTGAATGAGCTGGTCGCGGTATTGTTGAAGCATCACCATAAAAGCTTTCGATGTATCGTCGTGCCGGTCAATCGGCAAATCGAATAATACATGATTCCCTTTAGACTCTTTTAATAATTCATCTATCGAAAAACCCAATTCAACCGACAACTTGGCGATTTCTTCGATGTTAAAAGATATTTCGCCTCTCATTCTGCGATAGGCCGATTCGCGTCCCATATCCAACATATCCATCAAATAATTGATGGGTTTTATGTTGGAAGGAATACTATTCAGTATTTTCGACACGATTTTTTCATTCAGATTGTTGTTATCCATAATAAAAAAAGGCGTTAGTTATGTGTTCTATATACCTGCGCTGTTTTTCAAAAAACTCGGCCTGAAGTATTTCGTTCGACTGGGTTATCAGCACGGATGTTTTTCTCAGCGATTCGAACCAATCCTTGTGTAGTACGCATATATCGTGGTTGGTAATGGTTACGAAATTGACCGAATAAATCCAATACAAGGAATATTCATTTTCGTCATAAGATGCATAACCACTGTTTGAATCGATACCCAGCAACGAAAGAAAATAGATTTGCCTGGCGCCCGATTCGTTGTAGCCTCTCTGCATGGTTATTCCCATGTGGTCGAGTAGTTCAAGCAAATTTGCTTTCAATTCCAAAACGTCCTTTTCCGAAATAAGACCCCTGTTATAATAGTATTGAATTTCCCTGACTATGGATAAAAATATATCTCTGTCTAATATAGAAATGAAATTCCGGAGATTCGATACGTTCTCTTTAATAGCTTGCTGAATAGAAATAAGTTCGGCTGGAATGACAATTTCGGAAAAGTGAGAGCCAAATGATGTGCTGTGTATTTGATGCATCCATTTGTAATAGAAAAACTTGAAAAGAATATCGGATTTTATGAGCATCATTAAACTAATCCTGTTTATCGAGACTTTAATCTCCATATTCTTCGATTTGCTTACAGCCTCAATGTGTTTGCTATATTCTTTAAGCATGGCCAGAAAGGTTTCTTCCGGCTTGGAAAATGAATCTGTATGTAAATCGAGGAAGACGCGATTGTTTTTTTCTTTTCCTATTATTTCATCTACCGAGAAGTTTAATCTTTGCGCTAAGTTTGCAATCTCGCCGAAAGTAAAAGGTATTTCACTTCTCATCCTGCGATATGCCGATTCTTTGCTCAAATCCAGAATGTCCATTAAATAGTCAATCGGTTTTATATCCGGGGGGATTTTGCTTAAAATTTCCGCAACCAAGCCGCTGTTCAGTTTATTATTCATATTCAATATGCTTCCTTATATTATTAACATTACAAAATTGATAAAAGTTTTAGGATTACTCTACTCTTTCGGGATATATCTTCAACTGAACGAATGACAATCCCGAAAAAAAAATAAACCATTTCAACATGCTTTCTGTGAAAGCATTCACAAATGTCATATTCTGATAATTTAAAATCAATTTTATGCTCAAAATGATTAATTAGCCAAGTTTAAAGACGTTTTTGTGAAAATAATGACAAACGTAGCAAAAAAAGTGGAATTTAGTAACATAATCACTCTTATAACAGTTAAATAGCGTTAAAAATGCTATTTATTGAAACTTGAAAAGATGAAATTCGATCGCTTTGTTCATTATGATGTTAAATATATGTCGATATATCTATTTTTAACAATTAAAGTCTGAGATCTAGTCCATGTTGTGTATAAATAAATATCAATTTGTCAAAATCGTTAACGGCTTGCTCGTGTCAATGCATTTACTTTGTATCCGTAAATAGGGCAATCAATCGTTGAATATTTGAATGAGGAATAGAGCATGGATTCTTATTATAACGGGAATGCAGCTCTGAAAGGACTCAATAAATTAGTTTTGCTGCAATTCAGCTCTAACCAACATTAATGAAACGAAAGGGGGGATGAATATGATGCGAGTGAAACTTCAGAATAGAAATATATTGAAAATTGGCAAGGCAAATGAAATTACCGATGCCGATGTAAAACTAAAATATACCGGATTAGTGGTGCATAATTTAATAGACAGCCAAGCCGATGAATTATCTCCCGGTACTTATGTCTGGGATGGAGATAGATGGAACAAATTGGAAAACAGACCCTCCAGCCTCCCCGTGGAAGAGACTAATGAAGTCATCATACGGTGGATTTAGGAGGCTAAAAACAAAACAATTATTATGAAGATTAGAAGAATATTTTTACGATTCCTGAAATTGATCGGATTAATAAGAGATGATGGCGATAGCGCTATCAAGAGGTATCTCAAAGCATCATCGTCAAAAGCAAAAGTAAAAGCAAAAGTATCAGTGTACTATAAGCCTAATTATAATCCTACGGTTAAATTAATGAATAGCCTTGCCAAAGGCTTATAAGACAAACTTATCCAATATGCCAAGTTTATAAGTTTGAAGGGTTCCCATGGACTGTGAAGTTAGTTGGAACCCGTCCTTTTTTAGTAGGGGCGTGGCGTGCCGCGACTGTTTTATAACTTTGAACCTGTCAAAGTCGGAAAATCGGAGAATTCCAGTAGTTCTTTATCACCGCTGCTGTTGCCATAAGCATACAGGGTGTAGTTTTCTCTGTCGGGGAATAGCGCCGAAAGCCGGGTTACTTTCTCTTTGCCATAGCAATTATCCGAAAGAAAGCGACCTGTTATTGTATCGTCTTTCACTTCAATGGTGGTTCCTATTACCGTGCTTATATTCATTTTGCCGGCCCAGGGGATAATCCACCGGTCTATCGACGCGCTCACTACAACAACCTGATGGTTTTGTTGTTGATGCCATCGCAATCGCTCCAACGTACTTTCGTTGCCTATTTCTGCTATCCGGCTTGAGTAGTCTCTGCAAACCTGTTCAAAGTCGGCTATCTTTTCTCCTTTGAAGAAGTAGGAAAACAGGATTTGCTTGGCTGTCGAGTTCTTGATAAGCTTTAATATAAACAGAGACAGTATCGGCGAAAGAATGAACAGGCCAACAAACAGCCTGAACTTTCCACGATAAAAAGCGATGAAATCGAACAGCGTATCTTTTGTGGTAATTGTTCCGTCAAAATCGAAAGCGGCAATGGTTCTTTTATCGTTCTCCATTCCTAAATTTTATGCAGAACCGATATGACAACAAAAGAGGCCAGCCAAAAGAACAGGCTAACTTGCAGAAACCGGTCTTTCATTATCAAAATCGTGGGACTATCGCCTTTCTTTTCGACATACAGCACCTGCAAATAGCGGAACAATCCGAGTATGACAAACAACGAGGTGAGGTATAAATATTCGCCGTTCCGTGAAACAACTTCCGGCGAAATGGCGTACATAATGTAGCACATACACAAAGCGGCGACCACCACCACAATGATGGCATTCAGAAATTCGGCGTTATAGCCCGATATGCTTTTGCGCATTTCTTTGCCCGTTTCTTCAAAGATGGTGATGTCGTGCCGGCGTTTTCCCAGTACGAGCAACAGGGCGAACAGAAAAGTGAGTATAATAATCCAGTACGACAGAAATGCCGAAGCAACAATGCCACCGATAAACAAGCGAATAACAAAACCTGCGGCAACAATTGTTACGTCAAGAATGGCATACTGTTTAAGCTTAAGCGAATAACTTACATTAAGTACAAAATAAGTCAGCAGCAAAACTGTTGCAGACGACTGTTTCAGAATAAAGACATAGACGGATATGCCCAACACGAACAAGCCAACCAAAATAATGGCCGCCGTTTTTTTGTTTATCGCGCCCGATGCCAGGGGTCTGCTCTTTTTTCGTGGATGAAGTTTGTCCGATTCAATATCGCACCAGTCATTCATAATATAAACAGCGCTAGCCAGAAAACAAAACCCCAGAAAAGCATAAACTAAACGGATGATTGTATCAATATCCGAAAATTGGAAGGTGAAAAAGACCGGCGCAAAAACCATGAAGTTTTTAATCCATTGATTTACACGCAACAATTTTGCTATATTTATTATCCAATTCATCCGTTTAGCGAATGTTATTTTTTAAAATTCGGCGTTCTTCGGTGTCCGTGGGAAAGGAATCACATCGCGGATATTGGCCATTCCGGTTACAAACAGCATCAGGCGTTCAAAACCAAGTCCGAATCCGGCGTGTGGAGCTGTTCCAAATTTCCGCGTTTCGATATACCACCAGATGGGGTCGGGGCTCATGCCTGTTTCTTCCATGTGTTTTGTCAGCTTGCCATAGTCCGATTCGCGTTCCGATCCGCCGATAATCTCCCCGATTTTTGGGAAAAGGACATCCATTCCGCGTACCGTTTTACCGTCCTCATTTTGCTTCATGTAGAACGATTTTATTTCTTTCGGGTAATCGGTCAGGATAACAGGACGCTGGAAGTGTTTCTCTACCAAATAACGCTCGTGTTCCGATTGCAGGTCGGCTCCCCAATAAACAGGGTACTCGAATTTAACGCCGCTTTCTTCCAGTATTTTCACTCCTTCGGTGTAGGTCAGGCGAACAAAATCGTGAGTCAGCACAAAGTTAAGTCTTTCTTCCAATTCCTTGTCATACATCTCGGTCAGGAACTGAATATCTTCCAAACAGTTATCAAGGGCATAGCGAATCAGGTATTTCAAGAAATCCTCGGCCAGGTCCATGTTATCGTTGATGTCGTAGAAAGCTATTTCGGGTTCAATCATCCAAAACTCGGCCAAGTGGCGGGGAGTGTTTGAATTTTCGGCACGGAAAGTAGGGCCGAAGGTGTAAATTCCACCCAAAGCCATCGCGCCCAGTTCGCCTTCCAATTGTCCCGAAACAGTCAGATTGGTGTGGCGTCCGAAGAAATCTTCGGCATAATTCACTTCTCCGGTTTCGGTACGCGGAACATGGTTGAGGTCGAGCGTGGTAGCCTGAAACATCGAACCGGCGCCTTCGGCATCGGATGCGGTGATGATGGGGGTGTGCAAATAATAGAATCCTCTGTCGTTGAAGTATTTATGTATTGCGAAAGCCAAATGGTGGCGCATACGCAACACCGCGCCAAATGTATTGGTACGAGGGCGTAAATGGGCTATTTCCCGCAAAAATTCGAGGGAATGTCCTTTCTTTTGCAGAGGGTACTCGGCGGGGTCGGCAGTTCCGTATATTTCTATTTTACCGGCCTGTATCTCCCCTTTTTGTCCTTGTCCCAGAGATTCTACATACTGGCCTGTAACATGGATACAGGCTCCTGTTGTTATGGGTTTTAGAAAATCCTCTCCAAACTTTTCAATATCAGCAACAACCTGAATATTATTGATAGTAGAACCGTCATTAAGGGCAATGAAACTTACTTGTTTATTTCCGCGACGGGTACGCACCCATCCTTTGATGCTAACGGTTGCCCCATAACTACTTTGCCGGAGCAGGTCTGAAATTTTAGTTCTACGAATTGTTTCCATTTTACGCTTTCGGTATTTAACTTTTGTTCTATTGATTATTACTTTTTATTCATAGGCTCCCATCCGAAGCATATTCACTTCGGTTTCGGTCAGGTATCTCCATTTTCCTTTGGGCAGGTTCTTTTTGGTCAACCCTGCAAAATATACCCTGTCCAGTTTCACTATCTGGTAGCCGAGTTTTTCAAAAATGCGGCGGACAACACGGTTTCGTCCCGAATGTATTTCAATTCCCACTTCATTCAACACATCTTCGGCAACGTAAGCGATAGAATCGGCGTGAATTTCGCCGTCATCCAGTTCCACGCCGTCGGCAATGGTTTGCATGTCTTCTATGCTTACATCTTTATCCAGTTTTACCTGGTATATTTTTTTCTTCTTGAATTTGGGATGCATCAGTTTTGAAGCCAAATCGCCATCGTTGGTAAACAACAGAACGCCGGTGGTGTTCCGGTCGAGTCTTCCTACCGGATAAATTCGTTCGGCACAGGCATTTTTTACCAAATCCATAACGGTATTCCGGTTTTGCGGGTCATCCGAAGTTGTTACATAATTTTTAGGCTTATTCAAAAGCACATATATTTTGCTCTCCAACCTGACGGGTTGATCGTGAAATGTAACCGAATCGCCGCGAGTAACCTTTGCTCCCAGTTCGGAAACAACTACTCCGTTCACTTTTACAACTCCTGCCGTAATATAATTATCGGCTTCGCGCCGCGAACAAACGCCGGCATTGGCCAAGTATTTATTCAAACGTAGCGGTGTGTTGGGGTCGATATTTTCCTTGTATTTTACAGTGCGAACCAGTGTTTTCTTCTTCGAGAAGGTTTTCCTGTTGTCGTTATTTCCATTGTTATCGGACGAAAAACGCCTGTTTCCTCCGCCACCGATATTGCCGGAACGTGAGGTTGAATTGTAGGGTCTGCGTTCGCCGCCTCTGTTGTTGGAATAAGAGGAGGACGAATTCCGTCTTCCATACTCGTTTCCTCCGCGCGAATAGTCGCTGTTCCCGCGTGAAGAATAGTCGCTACCTCCGCGTGAATAGTCGTTGCTTCCGCGTGAATACTCGCTACCTCTATCTCGGTAACTGTCGGATTCTCTTGGCTTATAATCCGGTGTCGGACGGCTAATCACTTTCGATTCGCCTACTCGGGGACGTCTTTTTTTCTCTACGCCTGATGGTTGTGTTTTTCTGCCAGAATCTCTACCTAACGATGAGTTGCCATCCCGGCTCCCGTTATCTCTTTGGTAACGAGAATCATCTCTGTCTGTAATCATTGTGTATTTTATTATATAATTAATAAATAAATTTAGCCTTCCCGGCTATATCTGTTTGCTTTAAATCCCCGTATATGTTTGAGGGGTGATTTTCTTTAATTCTTCTTTTACCGAGGCGCTTACGTCCAAAGTTTCAATGAAATTCGCTATTGATTTTTCGGTAATAGCCTCGTTTGTTCTTGTTAAGCCTTTCAAGGCTTCGTATGGTTTCGGATAGCCTTCACGCCTCAAAATGGTTTGTATTCCCTCTGCCACTACCGCCCACGAATTATCCAGGTCTTCTTGCAGGGCTTTTTCGTTCAGGATGAGTTTGTTCAGTCCTTTCAAGGCGCTTTGCAGGGCGATAAGAATATGACCTACCGGCACGCCAATGTTTCTTAAAACGGTGGAGTCGGTCAGGTCGCGTTGCAGGCGCGATATGGGGAGTTTTCCCGAAAGATGCTCCAATATGGCGTTGGCAATGCCCAGGTTTCCTTCGGCATTTTCAAAATCAATGGGATTGACTTTATGCGGCATGGCCGACGAGCCTATTTCCCCTTCTTTGATTTTCTGTTTGAAGTATTCCATCGAGATGTATTGCCAGATGTCGCGACACAGGTCTATCTGTATGGTGTTGATGCGCTTCATGGCATCAAACAAAGCTGCCAGCGTATCGTAATTGGAGATTTGAGTCGTCCATTGTTCCCTGACCAGTCCCAGTTTTTCGGCGATGAACTTGTTTCCGAATGCTTTCCAGTCTATTTGCGGATAGGCTACTTGGTGGGCGTTAAAATTTCCGGTCGCACCGCCAAACTTGGCCGTTTTCGGAATAGATTGCAACACTTCAAATTGCTTTTCCAGGCGGCTGACAAAGACCATTATTTCTTTACCCAGGCGGGTAGGGGAGGCCGGTTGCCCGTGGGTGCGCGCCAGCATGGATATGTCTTTCCACTCATCGGCTTTCGCCCGTAAATTCGAGATCAACGCTTCCAGTTCGGGGTAAAAAACCTCATCCAAGGCCTCCTTTAACGAAAGCGGAATGGAGGTGTTATTTATATCCTGTGAAGTTAATCCGAAATGGATAAATTCTTTATATTGTTCCAAATGCAAGGCATCGAATTTTTCTTTTATGAAATACTCTACTGCTTTAACATCGTGGTTTGTAACGTTTTCGATGTTTTTTATACGCAAGGCATCCTCTTCGGAAAAATCGGCGACAATGCTCCTCAATTCAGGAAACAGGCTTTTATCGACAGCGCTCAACTGGGGAAGTGGCAATTCGCACAAGGCAATGAAATATTCAATTTCAACCTTTAGCCTGTATTTAATAAGCGCGAATTCGGAGAAATAACCTGCAAGTTGAACTGTTTTATTACGGTAACGCCCATCAATGGGCGAAATAGCTGTTAAAGTGTTTAATTCCATATACTTTACGAAAAGAAGCTGTGTGCTATATTTGTATTTCTCTACTTAGTTTATACTTACTTTGTCAATATCTCATTGAAATGGATAACCTGAGCGCAAAGGTAGTGATAAAATCAATAAAATAAGCAAATTAAAACTGCAAATTTAATTCCAATTGGCGGTTTGTTAAATTAAAACTTCTCCGGTGATAGGGGGTAATGCCGAATTGCTCGATGGCTTTACGGTGCTTCAAGGTTGGATACCCTTTGTTTTTGTTCCAGTCGTACTGTGGATATTCGAGGTGAAGAGCGTCCATGTAGTCGTCCCGATAGGTCTTTGCCAGCACCGAGGCGGCTGCTATGGGCATCAGTTTGCCATCGCCTTTCACCACGCAGGTATGCGGAATATCCTCGTATTTTTTGAAGCGGTTGCCATCTATAAGCAAATGTTGCGGTCTGATTTTCAATGAGGCTACGGCACGTTGCATAGCCAGAATAGAGGCGTTCAGTATATTTATTTTATCAATCTCCTCATGCGTTACAATTCCGACAGCCCAGGCCAGCGCGTTTTCTTCGATGTAAGGGCGTAATTTATAGCGCATCTTTTCCGACAACTGTTTCGAGTCGTTCAGCTCTTCGCTTCGGAAATCGTGCGGAAGAATAACCGCCGCCGCAAAAACAGGACCCGACAAACAACCCCGTCCGGCTTCATCGCAACCGGCCTCAATTAAATCGGGATAAAGGGATAATTCTAACATGGCGCTTCAATTAGTTGATTATGCTAATTGTTTATTTTTTAGTTTCCACTCGTTTGGTCGGGTCAAGTTCTTTGTTGCGTTTATCTATGGCTTCAATCACATTGTCGGCCAGTAATTCAAATGCTGCGCCGGTGATGGTGTTGTCGTTCAGGGCAACGGGCCGACCGCTATCTCCTCCCTCGCAAATGCTTTGTACTATCGGTATTTGTCCGAGGAGGGCAACCCCTATTGCTGTGGCCAGATTTTTCGCGCCGTCTTTTCCAAAGATATAGTATTTATTTTCGGGCAATTCGGCGGGTGTGAACCAAGCCATATTTTCTATCAGGCCAAGAATCGGGACATTTACTTTTTCGTTGGTAAACATGTCAATCCCTTTGCGGGCATCGGCCAAAGCCACCTGCTGAGGCGTGCTGATAACGACGGCGCCCGTTATGGCCAGCGTTTGAACAAGGGTGAGGTGAATATCGCTTGTGCCCGGCGGAAAATCAATCAGGAAATAATCCAGTTCTCCCCAGCTGGCATCGCTAATCAGTTGCTTCAGGGCGTTGCCGGCCATTGCTCCGCGCCAGACTATCGCATTGTCTTTGTTGACAAAAAAGCCGATGGACAACATTTTTACGCCGTACTTTTCCACAGGAAGAATCAACTCCCGGCCATCAACAGCTTCCAGCAGCGGGCGGGCATCTTCTTCGTCGAACATTTTGGGTAGCGATGGGCCGAATACATCGGCGTCCAACAGCCCTACTTTGTAGCCTTTCTTTGCCAAAGCAACAGCCAGGTTAGCGGCAACGGTACTTTTTCCAACGCCGCCTTTTCCCGAGGTAACGGCAATGATATTCTTTACGCCGGGCAATAGTTCCTGAGCAGCAGCGGGTTTGACGACTTGTTTTGTCTTCACCTCAATGTTATTTTTTATCAGCACATCTTTGTCCACGTAGGTCAGGATGGCTGTTTCGGCTGCTTTTACCACCGATTTGATGAATGGGTCGTTGGGCTTTTCAAAAGTCATCGAAAAAGAAACTTTCAGGCCCTCGATGCGTATATCGTCATTTACTATTCCCATTTCAACAATGTCTTTTCCTGTTCCCGGGTAGCGGACATTACGCAACGCGTCGGTTATTAATTTTGGATATAAATTCATTGCTTTTCTTGCGTTTGTTTTTGTTGTTCTTGCATTTGCTTTAACACCGTCTGAAAATTATCCCGCCCGAAACTGCGGTACGAATCCTGTTCTATTTCGATGTCCGGTTCCACCCATTGTTCCAGATGCTGATACTCGAATTTGATGTATTTGATGTTCAGCCCGCGGGCAAGCCATTGTTGTTCGTAAAAAGTGCGGATTTTAAGCATCTCGTCCACATAGCCCGAATGGTACAGGTCATCGGATTGGAACAGGACCGGCAAGCGGTTTTCTTTCAGCATTTCCTGCGTATATACAAACATGAAATTGCTATCGGTTTTCAGGTGAATAATGCCGCCGGATTTCAGAATTTTTCCGTAAAGCTGCATGAAATGTGTGGAGGTCATCCGCCGGTTCAGCTTATTCATCTGCGGGTCGGGAAAAGTTATCCAGATTTCCGAAACTTCGCCTTTGCCAAAGAACTGCTCAATAAGCTCGATGTGCGTCCTTAGAAAAGCCACATTTTTCAGGCCTTTGTCGAAAGATTCTTTGGCGCCTGTCCACATTCGCGCTCCCTTTATATCGACTCCGATAAAATTTTTATCGGGATAAAGCTGTGCAAGCCCCACTGCATATTCGCCTTTTCCGCAACCGAGTTCCAGAACAATCGGATTGTCATTCCCGAAAAACGCCTGCCCCCATTTGCCTTTCATATCGAAGCCTTTTTCCTGTAAAACAGAAAAAGGATACTGAAAAACATGCGGATATTCGTTCATGGAAGCGAATTTCTTCAATTTGTTTTTTCCCATCGCACAAATTTTGTTTTTTTGCAACAGCAAAGATAATGAAAAGATTTATCCGGTATTATTTTGAAGAGCGAGCTTGTATCAAAAAATCTATATATATCTGAGAATTATATGCATATCGAAAAATAAAATTCGTGTTTATCCGTTATTTCCGTGTAATCCGTGTCAAGAGGCATTGAACAATAAAATTACAAATTATGGAATATAATGTAACGCACAATAGTGAAAAAAGTCGGTTTGAACTGGTGATAGACGGCCTGCTTTGTGAAATAAGCTACATCCAGGTTGCCGAAAACGTGTTGACTATCACCCACACCGAAGTCCCGCCCACACTGGAAGGAAGAGGAATAGCCGCCGCCATGACCAACTACATGCTGGAATATGCCCGCGAAAATTCGCTGAAAATAATCCCTGTTTGTTCTTATACAAGGGCCTATATGTTGCGGCAAGCCCCTCCAACCTCCCCGCAGGGGAGGCTTAATTAAAAAGTCCCCCTACGGGGGATTTAGGGGGCTGTTTTGTAAGAAAGGAATAACAGCCGGTGCAATGGCTTTTACATAAGGATAGGAGTGTGAATTTTCTCTCACATTGCTCTTAATCAGTTGCTGGCGCTGGTCGAATTCGACCAGTAGATTCAGTAGAATGCTGGCCAGGAAGAGCCATTTTACTGTGGCGAAGATGGCGCCGGATAACCTGTTCAAGGTGTTTATCTTGAGGGCTTTCAGGAAACTCTCCAGCGCTTTTCCGATGATGAAAAAAGCAATCATTATAATAACGAAAGCGAGAAAGTAGGAGAGCGGTCTTAGCGCATAAACCGAGCTGTTGATGTACGGATTAATAATACCCGCTACTTGTCCGGCAAAGAATGCGCAACACACCAAACCTATTAATGAGGCAAGCTGCATAATAAGTCCCGATATGTAACCCCTTATAGCAGAGAGTACTACAATGGTCAATATTACTATGTCGAACCATTCTGATTGCATTGGACTGAGATATACGGTATTTTTATAAACAACAAAAGTAAGAATTATTTTCAAATCCTTACTTTATAGCTTGCACAAGCAAAATATCTTTTAAGCTAAGCTTATTTTGGGTATTCGTCAGAAACAGAAAGTTTTTTTCTTCCTTTCGCTCTGCGTGAAGCAAGTACTCTACGGCCATTGGCTGTAGCCATTCTTGAGCGAAAACCGTGCTTGTTTTTTCTCTTTCTGTTTGATGGTTGAAATGTCCTTTTCATCGCTACTTATATTATTTCATTATTATTTTTTGTCGTAATCGGGTTGCAAAAGTATGTAGTTTATTTCAAAAAAGCAAATATATTGTGAAGATAATTTTGAGATATTCCCATTAACTATGTTGATGTTAGGGCAAACGCATGAAAATGCTTGTAGAGTATAAGCCTTAGCCTTACGGACTTTCTTTTCATGCCTTTGCCCTGGTATTAAAAGCAAATATGTTTTTGGATTTTATTTATCCACAAACCGGTTAGCCCGTTCCACAGCTATATTAATATTGTCGCAGATGTTTTCCTCGCCTATCAGTTGGGGGAAGCCTGTTTTCCGTAGCATTTCCCTCACGTTGGGTCTTACGCCCGACAGAATAACGTGAATATTCTCTTTTTTCGATTTCATACACAGGTTTTTCAGGTTCTGCAACCCGGTCGAATCCATAAAGGGAACTTTTCGCATCCGTATGATTCTGACTTCCGACTTTTCGCCTATCTGGCGCATACTTTCATCAAATTTGTTGGCTATCCCAAAGAAGAATGGCCCATCTATTTCATATACTTCGATGCCTTTTTTCAGGCTTAGTTTTTCTTCCTGCACAGGCGCTTCCATATCGTCCGAAAGGTTCAGCTCGTCCTTGATAACGGATACCTGCGTATTGTCCATAATGCGTTTCATAAACAGGAATACGGCCAGCAACAAGCCTATTTCTATGGCAATAGTCAGGTCGAAGATAACAGTCAGTCCAAATGTGGTAATCAGCACGGCAATATCCGATTTTGGCCCTTTCAGCAAGCCTTTGAATGTGCGCCATTCGCTCATATTGTATGATACAATAATCAGCACTCCGGCCAGGCAAGCCATGGGGATATGCTTGGTCAGGTCTCCCAAAAACAGTAAAATCAACAGCAAAACGATGGCATGAATGATTCCTGCTACGGGTGTACGACCGCCGTTGTTGATGTTGGTCATAGTGCGGGCAATGGCGCCTGTTGCCGGAATACCTTTAAAAAATGGCGCTATAATGTTGGCAATACCTTGGGCAATGAGTTCCATATTTGAGTTGGTACGCGCTCCCGTTACACCGTCGGCCACTTTAGCCGATAGCAGCGATTCGATGGCTCCCAGAATGGCGATGGTGAAGGCCGCCGGGAAAAGTACGTTTATTGTCTCAATGTTAATCGGCAGCGCTTCCATATCGGGCAGCTGGCTGTTTATGCTGAACCGGTCGCCGATTGTTTCAATGCTGTCCACATGCAAAAAGTGTTTCAGCAGAAAAGCGCCGATGGTTACTACTACGATGGCAATAAGCGATCCGGGTATTTTTTTTATGATGCGGGACGAGCCTGCGATAATCAGAATGCTGACAAGCCCAACGCCCAGCGTCCACCAGTCGATGGTATGAATATGCTCGGCATACACGCCCCATTTGGCGATGAAGTCGGAGGGTACTTTGTCGATGCTGAGGCCGAACAGGTCTTTCATTTGTGTCGAGAATATGGTCAGGGCGATGCCACTGGTAAAGCCTACAATGATGGGGTAGGGTATGAACTTGATGACCGAACCAAGCCTCAAAACACCCATCAGTACCAGCATTAATCCCGCCATAAAGGTGGCTATGGCAAGCCCCTGAATGCCATACTGCTGAATGATGCCGTAAACAATAACGATGAATGCGCCCGTAGGCCCGCCAATCTGCACGGTATTTCCACCAAAGAAAGAAATGAGAAATCCGGCCATAATAGCTGTGTATAAGCCTTGTTCGGGGCTGACTCCCGATGCTATGCCGAAGGCAATGGCGAGAGGTAAAGCAACTATACCAACAATTACACCGGCCATCAGGTCGGAAAAGAATTTTTCTTTATTGTAGGTCTTTAGTGAAACGAAAAGCTGAGGGGTAAACCCGTCGAAAATATTAACTTTCATCTTTTTTTGAAAATAATATACTTAAACTAAAACAAAATCCGTATGCAATGCGTTTAATTATATTGCTCTGCTCAATATAGAATTCGTATTGTTTGGATAGATTCTACTTAAATTCACTAAGTTGAGCTATATCTTATGCTTTTTTAAGGCGACAAAGGTATGAAATGATTTGATTTTATAGCGAAAAAGAACTGGAATTTATTATTTTTGTTTCAAATTAATCTAACTAAAAACTTATACTGTTATGGATAAAAGTGTAAAAGGTACAAAAACAGAAAAAAGTCTATTAACATCGTTTGCCGGTGAATCGCAAGCCCGGATGCGTTATACTTATTTTGCCAGTACGGCAAAAAAAGAAGGTTACGAACAAATCTCCGCTATCTTCCTCGAAACGGCAGATCAGGAAAAAGAACATGCGAAACGTATGTTTAAGTTCCTCGAAGGCGGAATGGTGGAAATCACAGCAAGTTATCCTGCCGGAGTAATAGGTACTACCGCCGAAAATCTGGCTGCCGCCGCTGCCGGTGAGCATGAAGAATGGTCGCTTGATTATCCTGCATTTGCAGATATTGCCGAAGACGAAGGCTTTAAAGAAATAGCCGTTATGTATCGCATGATTGCCAAAGTGGAAGCAATGCACGAAGAACGCTACAAAGCTTTACTCGACAGGGTTCAGAAAGAAACAGTATTCTCGAGGGACGAGGCTATCGACTGGCAATGCCGTAATTGCGGATTTGTATTCAATGGCAAAAGCGCGCCCAAAACATGTCCGGCATGTTTGCACCCGCAAGCCTATTTTGAACCCAAAAAATGGAATTTTTAATCAAGTAGAAATTACGAATTACGAATATAGGGGCGAAACATCTTTCGCCCTTGTGTTCTAAATGCAAACAGGCAAGCGCCACAGGTACGCAACAATACAAGTGTCGTCCCTGCGGGACTAGGGTCGCATATCGCAGCCTGTCCGTAAGCTAAAGCATACGGTTAATAAAGTGCAGTCCCCTGCGGGACTAAATACAGAGTTTTGCTGGTGAGCCATTCTGTAACTCGTAACCCATAACTCATGCCCCGTACTTGTAACTCGTAACTCGTAACAAAAAACATGAATATACAGCAATTAGAATACATTATAGCGGTGGATAATTATCGTCATTTTGCAAAGGCAGCCGAAGCATCTTTTGTTACGCAACCAACCCTGAGCATGATGATACAGAAACTTGAGGATGAACTGAATATAAAAATCTTCGACAGAAGCCAGTTGCCGGTGCAACCTACGCCCATAGGTGTCTTGATAATCAATCAGGCGAGGCTCATCGTTTCGCAGGTAAAACAAGTCAAAGAAATTATACAGGAAGAGAAAGGCATTGTACAAGGGGTGTTCCGCTTGGGAATTATCCCGACAATTGCGCCTTATCTATTGCCCAAACTCATGTTGCAGCACGACATAAACGGATACGATATTGAACTGGCCATCGAAGAAACAACAACAGAACAGATTATCGGGAAACTGTTTAACGGAACGCTGGATGGCGCTATTTTGGCTACCCCGCTAAAGAATGAGAAAATTCAGGAACATCCTGTTTATTACGAAAAATTCTATGCCTACATATCGCCTAAGGAAACATCGCTGTATGCGAAAAAGGAAATTGAAGAAGACGATATAGACATCAGTAGTTTGTGGTTGCTCGAAGAAGTACACTGCTTCCGCAGCCAGATATTGAGAATCTGTAATTTGAGAAAACGCAGAGAAAAAACCACCCATAACCTGTTCACCTACGAGGCGGGAAGCATTAATACACTCATTAATATCGTCGATAAAAATAGCGGTCTGACTATTATTCCCGAAATGGCCATCGAGGGCTTGACCGAAGCTCAACAAAAAAATGTAAGACCATTCAAGGGCATCACACCGGTCAGAGAAATAAGCCTTGTAACACGAAAAGATTTTCTGCGGGAACGTGTGCTGAAAATCATTATCAGCGAAACCCAAAAAGCGGTGCCCAAATCATTCTTGGATACCGGACTTAAAGAGCACGTTGTTGATTTATAATTTTAAAATACCAAACTTATTCCGGCCATGGCATTGAATCCGAGATGTGTATAACCATACCAGATGTCGTATCGTTGATTCAATATATTATTTACTTTGGCATTGATTGATAGCCAATCTGTAATCTTGTATGCTCCGCCGAGGTTTAGCTCGTTTATGCTCTTCATTTTGCGAATAGTGTTGTCGTCAAGGGCTTCCCTGCCTGTTGCAAGTTTGTAACTTATCGAAAAGTTTAAGGCATCGGCAGGTTTGATGTAAGCGCTCAAGTCAAATGTCATCTTAGGCAAGTTCCATGCGCCGAACGTGCGCGGACCTCCGTCGAAGTCATCACCGTCCACCTTGTAGAAATAACCGGTCAGTTTTGCCGACAAATCGGTATTTGGTATCAAGCTGGTTTTTATCAATCCGCTGAAATGTCCTGTACCCAGATTCACATATTCGGGCAGCAATCCGTCTATATCGTTAATATACAGGTGTTCATCAATTGTCTGTTTATAACCGCCGGACAGATCGAACTCGAATCCTTCAATTACTCCCGACCTGAATCCCGCTGTGCCATCGAAAGGCGTACGCGAGTAGTGGACTTTACTGCCCTGATTAAAATACCTGTTTTCTTGCATTGTTTGCAGGTAAGTGTTTTCGTTTATTTTGCCTGTGATGTCGGCATAAAAAGAGGTTTTATCTACAAATTGCCACGAAAACCCGAGGTCGGGCGCTACCAGAAATTTATTTTTGCTATCGGCGGCATAATTGCTGGCTAGTCCCAACGATAATAAGTAATTTCCGCCGTCTATATCCAAATGTGGAGTTACACTAAATTTGGTAAGGCTATGGAACGAAACCTTGTCTGCTACAAAATCGGGTTTTTTGAAACTTTGGTTTAATAGGCCAAAGCGGACGCCTATCAATTTATCTCCTCTGAAAGGAGCCTCCAATTGAAGGGCTGCATTGATAATATTCCCCGATATTCCTTTATCTGTGTATGAATAAGGATTATATTTTGTTGTGAAATAATCGTATTTCAGCGAAATATTGTACCTGAATAAATTATTGTCTTTTGATTTGAGGCCTGTTCCGAGTTGAACGACACTTAATAATTGTTTTTTATTCATGTCGATAACAGAACCCGAAAGATAGGCCGATGATGGTTTTCCGTAATAATTGAAGCCCGTATTTTCATATCCGCCATTCAGAGACCAGGTTGAGGCCGAAAATGCATGTTGAAATTCGGTAGCAATCAGCAGATTGTCGTATTTTACCTTGGCATCTTTCAGTCCGTCATTCTGCTCGGTGTAGTTTACTTTGCCATTGATGGAATTGTAGCGCGCCAGAATGTCGAGTTTGTCGGTTGTTGAATCCAGTATCCGGTATCCGGCTTTTCCGTCTATGAGCGCACGGGTTCCGGCTCCAACAGACAGGTAGCCTCTTTTTTTATTGAAGTCTATTCCCGTTTTTATATCGCCCGAGCCTGTATCCCCGATAGGGAAATTGCTGAAGTTGAGCGTCGGCTGGCGTTCTTCAAACTGGGCGTTTACTTGTTTAACAACAGGCTCGTGTATGGCAGGCAAGGTGTTTATCTTGAATGCGTCTTGCAATGTGGGATTAAAATCCCGTTCGAGCAGTACCTGCCTGTTCAATGTCGAATCATTTTCCGCCTTGTTCTGCGCATTTGCAGCGGTGGAGGAAGCGATGAATAATAGGCTGAATATGATTTGTTTATATGCTTTTGTCATTGTTTTGCTTTTTTGTTGTTCTTTGGGCAGACACCTGGGTCTGCCCCTACCTGTTTTTATTTAATCCGTTCGTTAATGGCGTCCTGAATATCCTGTTCGTAGCCTTTATAATTTGCTTTCAGGCTTTCGATGTATTGTTTTGCCTTGAAGCTGTCGCCTTCTGCCGCATAACAATCGGATAGAACCACCAGTGCTTTGGCCATCCAATATTGGTGAGGCGTACCTTGTTTCATAAAGTCCTGCACCTGTTTGATGGCTTTATCGTACGATTTCCACTTGAAATAGGTTTCGGCCAGCAGGTATTGCGCTTCTGCTCCAAAAACATTGCGGGTGTCAGCCGCCAAGCTTTGATAATCTTTCACGGCAGCGTCTGTTTGCTTGGTATTCATAAGCGATTTTGCTCTGAAATAGGTGGCTTCCGTAATAATGTCGGGCGATGTTTTTTCGCTCTTCAACAAGGCCGAGGCAGCGTCTATCACTTCTTTGTCCTTGTTCAGTTGCGAGGCTGTGCGAAGCATACCCAGTTGTGCGGTATTTTTATTATTGGCAATTGTTGTAGCATTGTCCAGCTTTTCGTAGGCGGCATAAGCCTCTTCGTAGTTCTTTTTGTCGAATTGTATTCCCGAAATATAAATCAGTGCATCGTCCAGGTATTTGCGGTTGTTGGATTTAACTACTTCGCTAAATTCATTCAACGCCGTGTCCATATCTTTGTCTTCAAAGGCCATGTAGCCGAGAAAGTAATGTGCATCGCTCCAGAATATTCCTTTCGGATTCGATTTCAGGTAATTGCTCATGGCTGCTTTGGCATTGCTTTTCTGTCCTTTCATATACACGTTTTCGGCGGCGAGGTAAGAGAGTGAATCCTGTCTCGCCGATGAAACGATAGTCCCCATCCCCAGCGAGTTGACATACGAGGCGTACGAATTAATGTCGTTCATGTCCTTATACACGCTCTCGAGGCTTTTAACGGATATACGCGCCTCTTCCGAGTTGGGATAGGCGCCGATAACACGCTTGTAGGCTTCTATCGACTTCTGATGATTGTTGGTATTAAAGTACAATTGTCCCAACTGAACCCCGGCCTGCGGATTTAGCGGCGATTGCGGATTTTCATGCACCAGCTTCTCCAGCACATTGATGGCATCCTTATCGCGGCTCAGCATCACCAGCGCCCGGCTTTTTTCAAAAAGGGCATCATCGTAGTAGGATGAATCGGGGTATTTCCGCATCAGATTGTCCAAGGCGGCGATTTTTCCGGTATAATTCCGTTGCAATCCCAATACAAATGCTTTTTGAAACTCGGCATAATCGGATGCTGACGGGTTGGCCGATACGGCTTGTGCATAGTACTTTTCGGCCTCGCTAAAATTGCGGTTATACAGGTAGCAATCGCCAATGCGGTTCAATGCATCGGGATAATTGGGTTTGCTGCGGTCTCTTTCCAACGAAACATAGCGCTGGAAATTGGGCAATGAATTGGCATATTGTTTTGTCTGAAAATAAGAATAGGCCAAGTTGTAATAGGCCAGGGCATAATTTACATCCGAGGGAGTGGCATTGCTCAGATAGGTTTGGTAGTCATTGGCAGCCACTTGGTAATTGTTGTTCCGGTAAGCAATTTCGCCTTTCCAGAAATACGATTCGTTTCTCACTTTCGGGTCGTAATCGCCCATGCCGATACAGGCGTTAAAGTTTTGTTCGGCTACGACGTAGTTGTTATTTACAAAGTTCTCGGTTCCCAACCTGAAATAGATGATTTGCTTGGCCTGCAAAATCTGCCTTCCGGGCGATTTAATTTCGTTGATGGCATTCAACGCTGCGGTGTTATTTTTGGTAGAAAGAAGTGTGGAGGCCAGTATCTCGTTCACCTGATTCGCATACTTCGATTGCGGATATTCTTTCAGAAAACGCTGAAAAACGGTTACCGACTGGTCGAATACCGAAAGCGCCGTTTGGTGGACCAACAGGGCGTAATTGTAAAGAGCAGCTTCGCCGGTTTCAGGGTCGAATTTGGCGCGTGAGGCGGCTTCAAAAGCCATCAATGCGCTGTTGTTGTCCTTCAATTTCAGGTAGGCTTGTCCCAGTTGCATGTTGGCGACTTGTCCCAGTTTGTCGTCTGCCGATGCGGCTTTTTTCAGGGCATCTACTGCCTGCTGATACTTGCCGGTTTGGTAGTACGATGTCCCCAGCAGGTACATGTCTTCCCGCAAAGGTTTATCCTCGAGGCTGAGGTATTTTTCGTAATTCTGGATAGATTGGTTGGTGTTGTATAAACGGTTGTAACTATTTCCCAATAAGCGGTATATTTCTTTGGTATTCTTGCTGTCAGGATAGAGCCTCAGGTAGCTTTCGCCTTCCGAAACTGTTTTATCAAGCTCGTTTTGGATGAAATAACCTTGGGTGATGAAGAACGTGGCCTCTTCCTTGTATGCGGGTTTGTTCCTGAACTTCTCGAAAACGGCGATAGATTTATCGTAATTCCCCTCTCCGAAATCAATGTAGGCCAGGTAGTAGGTTGCCGGTTCGGTATATTTACGGCTGTTGCGAGTCAGCAAGCCAAATTGTTGCTTGGCCTTGCCCCTGTCGCCTTTTTGCAGGCTGGAATAGGCGTAGCGGAAACTGTAATCTTCCTGGTCGGAGGCGCTTAAATAATCAATATCGGATTGGTTGAACCAATAAAGCGCTTTTTGCCATTCTTTTTTGTCGAAGTGGCAACTGCCGATATAAAAGCACAACTGATTGCGGTGATAGGTTTCGGGATGGGCATCAAGGAAGTCTTTCATCCCGATTTCGGCTTCTTTGTTTCCGTTGAAAAACAACGAGCTCACAATCATGTAATCAGCTTCGACGGCTAGCTGAGGATTGGTCGAACGTTTTAAGAACTCGCTCAGGGAGTGTATGGCTCCTGTGTAGTTTTTCTCGAAAAACAGCTCTTTTCCTTCATTAAAATACCTATCGGGAAGTTCATCCTTAACCGGTTGCTGTGCATACGCAAACTGTATTCCTACAGTTATTCCCACTATTAAAAGAATTTTCTTCATGTCGGATATGGTTTGTTTTTTTATTTGTTTATCAATATTGTAGAGACGTGGCGTGCCACGTCTTTATGCCAGGATATGGTTTGACAATAATATCTTTCTCAGCCCATCTCTCACCGAGTGTAATCCAAATCGTTCGGACTCCAAGTCCTGCAAGCGGATAAATTCCAGCTTGGCAACATCATCCTCGGCTTTCAACGACGAAATATCGCTTACCTCGCAGCGGAAAAACAGGTCGATGGTATGTACCTCAAAGCCCGAATACACATATATATTGGGCAGCGAAAACAGGTAGTTGATTCCTGTAACGGTCAGTCCGGTTTCTTCTTTTACCTCGCGTGCTACGGCTTCCTCAGCTGTTTCGTCCATGTCGATAAATCCTCCCGGAAGGTCTAGCGTTCCTTTTGCCGGTTCGTGCGCCCGTGTGGCCACCAGCAATTCGTTGTCGGAATTGAGGATAAGCGCGACTGTCGCCCCACATGAGTTAAAATAGTAGATGAAGCCACAGCCTTCGCATTTTTTAGACTTGAAATTGTGCTCTAAAAAACGGTTATCTCCGCATTTCGGACAGTAATTGAACTGTGATAATGGATGCATACCTTTACGTAACTTATAAGAAAGGCAAAAATACGGTTTTTATTTGAAAAACCAATTAGAATAGGAAAGCATTAGAGCAGAAAGCTTTTTGCCACGGAGGAATACGGAGAAAATTTCACGGAGTGTAGTTGCAAATCATAGCTTTAACGCCTTCGGCGTAACAGAGAGTATATAAAATTTTCATGCGTTTTCCTCATAATTAACCAAATTACTAGCAAACATGTTCTTTAGAATCATTAAATTTGTAAATTAATATTTATAATTATGAAATTCAAAAAACTACTTTCTGCGGTTGTGTGTTTCTTGGCGACAACAATCGCTTGTGCACAAAGTGGTACTTGTGGCGAAAACCTGACATGGACGTTTGACAGTACTACCGGAACTCTGACCATTAGCGGCACGGGAGCAATGACGGATTATTCTGATAATTCTCATGCACCTTGGTTTTTTAGCTTTCGCTCATCTATTACTAACGTGGATATACAGGATGGTGTAACCAGTATTGGAGTGTGGGCGTTTGTAGATTGTAGCAACTTAACGTCAGTTAGTGTTAGCCGCAGCGTAACCAGTATTTCAACCGCTGCTTTTCCATATTGTAGTGGGTTGACTTCTACATCCGTAGCGAAAGAAAATTCAGTTTATACAGATGAAGACGGCGTTTTATTTGATAAGGCAAAAGAGACATTGATAAATTATCCTGAAGGTAAATTAGGAGATTATATTATTCCCAACAGTGTAAAAACTATTGCGCGTGGCGCGTTTGGGTATTGTCGTAAGTTAACGTCAGTCATTATCCCCAATAGTGTAACAAGCATTGAAGATTGGGCTTTCTCCTATTGCGGAGGTTTGATTTCTATTACTATTCCCAATAGCGTAGAAAGTATTGGAAGCCAAGCATTTTATTATTGCAGTAAACTGACAGATATTTATGTACAGAATACTACTCCTCCAACTTGTGTTAGTCCCGCTTTTGACCTTTCTTATTCTCCTACTGTTTTGCATGTGCCATCGGGCGCCAAAGAAGCCTATCAATCTGCCGATGTTTGGAAAGAATTTAAGATTGTAGATGATGTTACCGGCATAGACCCCATTTCAGCCGACGACCTCATCCTCTCTACGCAATACTACGATTTGCAAGGCAAAACAATATCGCAACCGCAACAAGGCGCTGTTTATATTGTAAAAGAATTGCACCAATCGGGCAAAACAACGGTGAAGAAAATAATACCGTAACTAGTAGGGGCTGTGTCATAAGTATTTTTCTGAGGTTGTCATTGGCTCAGGCCGATTTACGCTCCGCTCCAATTGCGGGATCCGACCCGCAATCTCCTGACATTCAGCTGATGTTTGTTAGGAGATCCCGTGTCAAGCACGGGATGACAGACTTTTGAGACAGCCCCCTACATATACAAAAAAAACGCAGATTATAAATTAATAATCTGCGTAATTAGCGTTCTTATAAAACAGCTAATCTACAAAACCTGAGCCTTTGAACTTTTTACTGCCGAGCGCAAAGCGCAAGCCATTTGTTCGTGGCGTTTCAGTTCCGAAAAATCACGGTTTCCCGAGGCTGTTGCCGGTAGGACGCTGGGGGTGGTTTTGCGTAGTTTTTGCACTTCGGCGTTGGCTTCCTGAGCTATTCCGGCTAGTTCGGCCAATTTATTTTCCAGTTCGGCTATCTTGGCTTTCAGGTATTTGGCGGGGTCGCTTTCGCTTGGGCTATCCGCAGGAATTGTTTCGGCTTCTTCCGATAATGTTTGAGGGGCTACGGCTTGGTCTGTTGTAGTTGCTTGCTGTGCGCCTTCCTTCGTTTCTGTAAATTGGCCTTCGCCGTCCACCACCAGAATATTTCCATCGGCTAGCAGATGTTCTCCGGCCGGTAACTGTTCGCCGTCGATTGTTGCGAAGCCGTCGGCATCTATCAGCGCTTCTTTTCCATCGGCCAACACAAATATTACATAAGCCGTTCCGCTACCCGTTGCGTCCGATTTGCCAACCGTTTCGATGTCGAGAAAAAAGCGGGTAAGTTTCGACCAGAGGCTCTCGTTCTTTTTGTTCTGTTCTTTGTTCATTTGTTCGTTTTTAGTTTGATTTATTATGGATGAATTCATGATTCCTTCTTTAACCGCCTGCTGAAAAAAGAATCCCTCAAGCGAAAACCCTTTGACGTGTCCTGCCATCACCTGCGTGTTCCAATAGTCCTTATCGTCAATCTTATAGCTGCACATCAGGGTGCCTTTGGGTTGCGGGTCGAATCCGAGGGCGCGGGATTTGTCGTTCCCGGGTTCTTCAACAATCCACAATTCCGACAGGTAATTTCCGGTCAACACTTCCTGATGTTGATGTGTGGTGTTGTGCAGGGCGATGCCTGTCTTCATCATTTTGCGGGCGATTTTTTCGATTTCAACCTCCGAAAAACGGATATAATATTCGCCTAAACGTTCGTCGCGGCGATAAATCAACTGTCCGGGACGAAGTACAACCCCGGTCAGGATTTGCTTTTGTGTGTCGCGACAAAGAAATTCTTCTTTTGCTTGTTGCGCCGATAAAGTGATAAATTCAACTTCGTTGGCCGGTGCATCTACAAACGAAATGGCGTATATGCCGCTTTCGTCGTTCACATTCTCATTTATAAGACAATCAAATACAGGTAAGTTCATAAGCTGGTTTTTTCCGATAGATAAAAAGTTCAAAGTTTCAGGTTCAAAGTTCCAAGTTCAATGTAGAGACGTGGCGTGCTACGTCTCTACATTGAACTTGGAACCTGAAACCTTGAACCTGAAACTTTTTTATCTATCAGGAAACAAACAATAGCGTTAATTAATTTTTTAAACAAAAAAGAGTATGGCAAATATGTATGACATTTCTCCGTTGAGTTACCAACCTAGCAGCAATATGGATTGGTTTACGAAAGCCTTGTTTGGCGGACGGTTGATCGAAAGTGGTAAAATAGACGTTATCACGGGTGTAAAGGAAAGCACGGCGCTTAACCTGATTAATTTTGAGGATTCCCTGCTTCAGGCCGATGGGCGCAATTGTGCATGGACTCCCGACCAGATTTTTAAGTTGAGCGAAAAAGAGGTGGAGATTAAAACCTACAAAATCAACCTCGAACAGTGTATTGATGATTTGGAAAACAAGCGCATCAATATTATGCTGAAACCCGGCGCAAAAAACAGGGCCTTGCCCGAATCGCTGGAAGAAGCGACAATGGCGATGCTGGCGACAGAGTTGAGCAGCGAGATTGAGGCAAAGATTTTTAACGGCGACAGTTCGGAAGAGGAAACCGATTTTGATGGGGCTGTTAAGGTGCTGACCGGTAGCACATCGGCGGTGAAAATTACGGGCGTAACACTCACAAAAGCGAATGTGCTGGCCGAACTCGAAAAGGTATATGCCGCTATTCCCGAGAAGGTTCTGGCCAAGGGATTGGAGAACGACAGCTTAAAAATTTATGTAGCCTACGCCACATTGCAGCGTCTGCGCATGGCCTTGGCCTCTGTCAGCAATCAGGTTGTATCGAGCGCTTTAACATTTCAGGATGATACGCTTCGTTACCTGGGCGTTGAAATTGTTCCGGTGAAAGGCTTGGGTAACAAAACGATGATTGCCGCCGACATGACAAACTTTTTGCTGGCAACCGATTTGTTGAGCGATACCGAAGAAATCAGGATAGGACAGTTCCCGGCTCCTAACGACAACAAAGTGTTTATAGACGGACGTCTTCGCCTGGGTTTTGTCATTCCGTTCGAGGACGAAGTGGTATTTTATAACTAAAAATTAAAAGAAAGAATAACTATGGGATGCAAATTGCAAGCAAATATTACGAAAGAGAATTGCCAATACTCGGTGGCAGGCGTTAAAGCCTTATACCTCTTCAATTACAATAGCGCAAACGCTTACCAGTTTGAGGACGGCGCCATCGAAACAATTACCTTGGCAAACGAGGACGAGGCCTACAAAATCGACTTCGTAGAGGGCTCCGCTTCGTGGTCGGATGAGTTGGCGGTGAACGGCAACGGTGGAAAATACCGCACTCACACCGTCAACTTCACGCTGAGCGAATACAATTACCAGCTGTTGAATCAGGGCGATGCCTTGAGCCTTGGCAAGTTTACGGCAGTAGTTGTCGATAAATCGGGGAGGGTAGTGGTACTCGGACGCAACAACGGCTTATCGGCCACCTCGTTCAACTACGCCTCGGGAGCCGCCGATGCCGATGCAAACGGCTGGACAACCGTACTGGCCGGAACCGAAACGGAAATAGGAAAATTGCTGAAAGACGAATCGGTAATCGCTTCCATTGCAGCCGAAGAGGTTACGGTTGAAGATTGATAGCACGGATTGAGTAATTATAAACCGGCAAGGAGAAATTCTTGCCGGTTTTTTTATTAAAAAATTGAATAACAAAAACAAACAATTCGGAAACTTCAATTTTTTCTTCCGATATTCCTTTTAAATTAGGAAATATGAGCTATATTTGAAAATTGAATAAATTTTCTTATAACATAAACAATTATCATTATGAAAAAACTGTTGTTCACATTCGCATTTGTTAGTTTTATAGTTCTTGGTACACAAGCTCAGTTGAAGTACGGAATAAGAGCCGGAGCAAACCTGTCCAGCCTTTCGGGAGACGGAGATGAAGCGCTGAAAAGTGTAACCGGTTTCTATGTTGGCCCAACCATCGAAGCAACAATACCAATAATCGGTCTTGGCGTGGATGCCAGCGTTCTGTATTCCCAGAAAGGGTTTAAGGGAACTACTGGTAGCGAGAAAAAAACAGATTATATTGAGGTGCCTGTCAGTTTGAAATACAAATTAGGGTTGCCAATAATAGGCAAATTGGCTACCCCGTTTATTGATGCGGGCCCTTATGCTACTTTCAAAGTTTCAGGAAAGTCGCCGAGTGATGCATCAGCGCTGCTAGATCAGTGGAAAACAAAATCTTTCGGCGCAGGGCTCAACTTTGGCTTGGGCGTTGAATTGTTTGGCAAATTGCAAGTAAGAGGCGGCTATCAACTCGGATTAACCGACAGTTACAAAGAAGGCATCAGCGGTGTAGGCTTTAAAGACAGAACATGGAGAGTAGGAGCAGCAGCGCTTTTCTAAACGAAAAATAGATGAAAAATATTGAGGGCGAATCATGATTCGCCCTTTTTCTGTGCCTGTCATTGCGGGTCGGGGCCTGCAATGACAAATAGGGTGCAATTCATCGGTTGCCACCGTAGGGGCGTATGGCATACGCCCAGCACACGACAATCAAAATACATGCAATGATGAAACATTTGCGCGTTTCGACAATGCGTGTATCGGGCGTATGCCATACGCCCCTACAATTGCGTCGTGCAATGCAC
>NZ_BAAHWV010000013.1:0-100294 GCF_054601255.1 Viscerimonas tarda
CTGTTTTTTCGGCTTGCTGTCGGGAGTTGAAACCGAAACGACAAAAGAAGTATCGTTTTCGTCAATACCCAGCGACAAGTCGCGGTTAATTGTTTGCAGGATTTCGATAAAATCCTTTGAATTATTGCAATCCAAGCCCTTGATTTTGCCGACAATATCAAAGCAGTCGCCGCTGAAAGCATCGTTGCCGAAGTCCTTCATCTTATAGGCTTGACTGCGGCGGTCATAATAGATATTGCACGAGGCTTTCCTGTCTTCGTAAAGCGGATTGAAAAAATTGCGACCGACCCGCCATTGCCCCGCAATGCAGTGTTTGAACACATCCAAACCGCTATTTGTCCGTTTTAAGATTTCGTCTTTGTTCAACATACAGTTGGTGGTTTTTGATTAAATCCTGCAAATGTTCATCGCTTCGGCGGATAACATTGTCCTGTAACAGACGCTGGATTTCGCTGATACGGTAAAAGACTTTCCCACGAATTTGCGAGTAATTGATTGAGTGTGAGGAGCGCAAACGCTGCAACGTGCGTCCGCTGATTTTCAAAAAGGTGCAGACTTCGTAACTGTCCACCCAGCCGTCTTCCGGCTCTTCCTCCGCCTTGCTCTGAATGGCGGCGACGAATTTGGCAATCGTGTTGATTTTTGCCGTTAAATCCTTGAATGCCTGTGATTCTACTGTTATTACTTCCATATTAAATTACATTAAATTAAATTCCGCTGCAAAGGTCGGAAGACGGCAAAAGTCCATTTCTAAACTTTAGAAAGGAAAGTGCAAAATTGGCTTGTCAGGCAGATTTTAAAATTTGTAACAGTATAATAAACAGCAAGTTGAATGATTGAAGAAATACACGAAGAAGACAAAACGGGCGTTTTTCTCTAAACTTTTTTCGTTTGCTCACAGATAGCTGTAAATAAGCATATTATGCCGAAAATGAAGAATTTTAACGTTGAAATGCAGTAAAAACGAGGCAAAAAAAATTCCGGAGGTTAAATATTGCCTCAAAAAAAAATGAAAATGGAAGATTTAAAGTGGGAAGCGGCGACAGTACAGGTCATTTTGAGGTGCAAGGTGCAAGCGCATATATATAAATATGCGCTTGCACCTTGCACCTCACTTAAATAATTGATATTCAGATATGATTTTTTGTGCGTTTTTCTTGTTTGATTGAAAAAATAGTTGTAATTTTGTGCCGTAGTTTTATGCAGACATAGGCAGGACAAGCGTAGTCAAAAAAGACCTCTGCAAACGCTCTAAATCGTACCCCATACGAAGAAATGAAAGCACAAAGTGCTGATTTATAAGACTTTCCTACACATAATGATATACCTAAAAGATATAGACGGAAACATTCACACAATTGATAGCATTTTTAAAAAGCCATCATTAGTTATCAGGTTTAGTGAACGCAATTGTGAGGTATGTATAAAATCAGAAATTGAATTAATAGACAAATCGAATATTCGGAACAACGTGGTTGGTCTTGCAAGTTACAGTACTTCTCGGGCGCTTAAACTGGCTAAAGAAAAATATAATATTCAATTCCCCATTTATTTTCTTCCATTTGGAGAGAGTTTGGACTTATTACCTAATTCAATGGAAGAATATGGCAATCCGTATTTGTTTTTAATGAGTACAAATTTTCATGCTAAACATGTCTTCTTCCCTTCAAAGGAATTTCCTGCAATATCAAAGAAATATTATGCAGATATTTATTATCTGCTGAATAATAAATATTTAGGTTCTGAAATATTCAATGAAAGCTTGGTCGATTTAGGGACAATAAAGAAATATAAAACTCAAAAAATTAGTTTTAAATACACCAATACTTCCTCAATACCCTTAGTCATTGAAAACGTTAATTCTTCTTGTGGTTGTACAATTCCTCAATGGGATAAGGCCGCATTGAAAGAAAATGAATCATCTGAGTTGATTGTATTATTTACTCCAGAAACATCTGGTTATAATTCAAAAATAATCATGGTGTCTCATAATCAATCCAAGCATCCAATACGATTAATTTTCAAAGCTAATGTCATTGAATAAATATCAATGGCGAGCGGGCTGTAACCTACCGAAATCAAAGTATATCCACCGGCTATTTCCAGAAAACAATCACCGTCTATTTCTATCTCTTTTGAAATATAGTACGGTTTTTCTTCCTCCTCCCCACTCCCATAAACAAAGGTAAGAAACAAAAAGTAGCGATAAAAGACACGATTAACCCGCCGATAGTACCTGCTGCCAAGGGGAACCAGAAACCCTCCTTGTAGCCTGCCATAAACGGGATAAATCCCAGTATGGTTGAGATTATTGTAAGCAGGATAGGCCTTATTTTGGCATTCCATGCTTTTATGTATGCCTTCAACGGATTTATCTTCCGGCTTTTCAGAATGTTGTTATACTCATTCAGAATATAGATATTGGCATTTACCGTCAGGCCGGAAAGGAGTATGAATGCGGCAAATCCGCCCTGGTCAAAGTTCAGCTTAAACCAGTAAAATGTCAGGAAAATACCCACAAATGAAATGGGAATGATGAAAATCACATAAAACGGCTGCTTCAACGAATTGAACAGGATGCCGGAACAAAAGTAAATGATAACAAACACAAGCGCCAATAGCCAATACTGGCTGGTTTGTTCTTTTCCCCAGCCCCGTGAGTTGTTATTGCTGTTTTTTACAGTATAGCCAATGGGTAATTGCGCCTGAAATTCTTCTACGTTTTTTTCCAGCACACTGTTGCCTTGCTGGTAAGCGCCGATGTATTCATACTGCAAGCACAGGCGGTATTGCTGGTTTTCTTTGGCAATCTTTTGCGGGGCTTGGCGTTTTTCTATGCTAACCAGTTCCGACAGTTTAAACTCTTTTTCGCCCAGCCTGACCGGTATATGGTTCATATCCCATACATTGTACTCTTTCGATTGCCTGGCATTCAATACAATTTGCTCCAATCCGGCAGGTTGTAGAAGCTGACCGGCATACACTCTTTTTTCAAAGATGGGTTTTATGGCTGAGAAAAGTTGCATGGGTTGTATTCCTTCCTGTGCCAGCCGTTCTTTATTTATATCGAATGTAAATTCCATGTAATCGGTTTTGTACCAGCTAAATTCCGAACCGATGGTTACATCTTTTATCCGCCTGTGTTTCAACAGTTTGGCCTTAAAATCTTCCGCCCAATAAAGCAGTTCATCGTAGTTAAATCCAAACATCTCGACACGGTAAGAGCCTGCCTGCTCTTTTACATCGTTGCTAAATCCATCGCCAACGCCATAAACCGCCCAGCTGCCTCCTCCCAATTCGAGGGATTTACTGACAAGGTTGGATTTGAGTATGTGGGGAAAATTGCTTTGCTGATGCTCTTTGGTAAAGCGGATACTGATACTGGCCCTGTTTGCCCCCATTATACTGGTCTCGAACTGCATAACTTCGGCGTATTGAGCGATATACGCTTCCATTTTCTGAATCAGGCCGTTCAGTTGTGGAACGGTTGCTCCGTGTGGCAGGGTAGCTGTAACAAACAACGAAGTCTCCTCGCCTCTGTCGGTAAAATAAGAGCCTTCATAGACTTTCTGTGCAAAAAGTCGCCAAGTTCCTCCCAAAGCCATATCAACGTATTGCTTGATGTTTTCCTTGTAGTTGCTTGACCCCAAAGTTTCATTGTACAAATTATCGAAACGGCTTTCACCCTCCAGTTTATCGGGTAACAGGAATACCGGAAAACCGAATAACAGCATAACCAGCAATACAACAATAATGCGCCTTCGCCATGTAAAGCGACAAAAAGCGGCATAAAACCGGTAGAAATAAACTGTCATTCGTTTGGGTCTGATTCTCTTTTTAATCCGCTCAGGTAAACGAAGGAATCTTATTTTGGGGAATCTTCTCGCCGGTTTGTCTCCTATTTTTAGCTTGTCAATTAAAGCCGGAATGAGGAATAAAGCTATCAGCAGGGATATGGAGAGGTTAATGATAAGAACGGCGGCAAAATCTTTCAGGTTCAAGCGTGTTTTTTCATCCAGAAAGAATATAATTGACAAGGCGGCGATGGTCGTTATGGTTGCCGTGAGGATGGCAAGAAAGGCTTGCTTATTCTTCCGGTGGATTATCTGGTCGGACATCACAATCGTATTGTCAATCACCAATGTAAGGGATATGGTAATTCCAGCCAGAGAATACAACTGAATCTCCAGTTGGAAGATATAGTAAAAGATTACGGCAATGACCAGATTGATAAACAAGGAGAGCGTGATTAGCAAGCTGTATTTAAGACTGCGGTAGGCGAACAGCACAAAAAGTAAAAGGATAAGAATTGTCAATCCCGACCTGAAATAAATCTTGTTCAATTCGTCTTTAATGTAATCCGTAGCATCGTAACTCAACTGGATTTCATAACCTGCCGGAAAGCCCGCCTGAAGTTCATTTAGCTTTCCCTTGATGGTGTTTCCCAATTCCAGCTGGTTGGCCGTTTCATCGGCAATCACAGACATGTAAATGGTGTTTTTCCCGTTTATCCGGTAATAGCTGTTGGGTTGGGATTCTGCCCTGCTGATGGTTACAATATCTTTGAGGTAAATGATTTTCCCGTTTATGTTTTTAATTTCGATATTATCTAAAACGACCTTGTCGGCTTGCTGAAAGTTGGAGGCAAGCGCCAAGCGTATCCATTGCTTTTCTCCATTGGCGGATACGGTTGAGGCGATTCCCAGAAATTCCTTTTTCAAGTACATGTCAATTGCCGACCGGATGTCTCCGGTAGTGATTCCCAGGCTTTCCAAATGATGGTAGTCGTATTCAAGCTGCCATTCCAAGGGATTGGCTCCGCTGATATTGATTTGGTAAACGCCCTCAATCTGCGACAGGCTGTTTTTTATCCGGTCTTCGGTAAATTGCTGAATGGATATGGGGGAAGCCGGTGAGATAATGGTATAATTGAGAAAAGGCTTCGTGGATTCATTGTCGGAACGGCTCAACGAAATGGAGGGGTAATTTACTTCTTTGGGAAGTTGCGCCCATGTTTGCCTGACAATCGTTGAAACTTCAAAACGAACGGCATCTATATCGGCGTGTTTGTCGAGGCTGAGAGTAATGTTGCCTGTCCCGTTGCCGGAGGATGAACTTATTTTTTGAATGCCTTTCATCCTGTTGAACATCGCTTCGAGTTTTGACGTGGCTTCCATCTCCACAACAAGCGGCGAACTGCCCGGCATCGTAAAACTGATATTGACTTGGGGAAGGACTTGTGATGGAGCCAGTTTGACAGGCAGGCGGGGTATAAAAGCCAGGCCCACAATTGTCAGGCAGACAAAAGTAAGGATGATGGAGAAGCTGGATATTTTAAATTTTTGCGCCATCAGCGGATACTCATTATTTCATCGAACAGGAATGAAAGCGATTCTTTTTTCTCAAAATCGAACAAGGTGAGTTTCCGTATTTTATAATAGCTCAGCCAGTAATTCTGCAGGGCGGAGATGTAATTTTTCTGCGCCGAATTTTGCCTGTTCAACGAAAGGGTCAGGCTGTTTATATCGGCTTTTCCTATTATAAACCGTTGCTTGGTGCTGTTGTATGCCATGTTTGCCAGTTCCATGGCTTCTTCGGCGCTGGCAATCAAGTCCTGCTGAATGTTGAAGTCGTTGACTGTCATCATCACATCCTGCTCCAGTTTCATCACTTTCTGCTGGATGGATATTTTGGTTACGTTCAGGTTGTTTTTGGCCATATTGGCTTTGCCTTTTCTCACCCCCCAGTCCACTAGCGGTATGGTAAGTCCAACGCTTACAATATCTTGAGGCAAGGAATTTTGGTATGCCGATGAAAGCGTACTTCCCGTTTGGTTGAATCCGACACTTGCCGAAAAGCTGGCGCTGAAATTGGAACTCTTTTTTGTACGGTCAACTTCCCTCTCGGCTTCCAGCATCTCCTGTCTGTAAGCCAGATAATCGGGGTTGTTTTCCTTGGCTTGCTGCAAGGCTTCCTCCACCTGGATGGCAAGCGCATGAGGACGGTCGGGCAGTTCGAGGCGGATTTGCGTTTCCTTGTCCATATTCAGGTAAGAAACAAAGCCGAACATGGCCCGTTTCAAACCGATTTCGCTATTCTTCAAGCTGTTTCTTGCATTAACGGCATCCAGCCTAAGCGTTAGCAGGTCGGCCTGAGAAATGGAGGCTATCTTGTGGCGTTCCTGCCCGATGCGGTACAGCGTGTCGGTTGAGGCCACATTTTCCAGCGCTAAATCGTACTCTTTCTGCGCCATGGCCAAACTGAAAAAATATTGGATAACCGATTCCGATATTTCTTCTTTGGAATAGATGAATTGCCGTTTTGCTTTTTCAAACTTCAATGGTTCTATCTTTTTTTCCCACTTAAAGCTGTTGAATCCGAAAAGCGCCTGAGAATAGCCTATCCTGATGGGGACGGTGGTGTATTGTGAATAGGTATTATCGCCAAAATTCCGCAAATAGCCCAGTTCCGAATCGATAAAGAATGTTCCGCCTGTTAAATCGAAATTCTGGCTTATAGACATGTTGCCGGATGACCTCAGCGATTGTTGCTGCCGGTAAATATCTGTGTTGCTGCCCGAATCGTAACGGGATAGGAACCGCCTGTCGTAGGCTATGGGAGTTGTTTTCAGGCTGAGCGAGGGCAACCGGCCTGCCTTGAATGTCCGGTACTCCCAATACCTTGCCATATACAGGTTTCTTGAGCTGAAAGCTTGAAGCGAACTGTCGCTGGCTATTTCGATGCTCTCCTGCAGGCTTAATTTCAGCGGCTGTGCCTTTAAAGAAAAGACATGGAAAAAAGAAAAAGCGCTTACCAGTAATATCTTTGAGTTCATATTTTCAGGCACAGATTAAAATATTTCGCAATTAAAACGCTGTAAATATACTGAAAATAGCGAAATCTTTATGTAATTTGAAACAGTTTCTTAATGCTTGTGATTTTCATGCGAACTGTGCCAGTATTTATGTCCTAAACAGTCAAGGTAATCGGCTGTGTAATTGCTGTCTTCTTTAGTTGGAATAAAAACATTCCGCATACTCAGATTGCCATTGAGAATAAAAAAATAGGGCTGTTCCTGTTCGTCCAGCGTTATGGGCAAGCTATCAATGTTGTAAACTATTCCTGCCGGTATACATAAAGTGGAGGCGTCAATAACAAGATCAGGAGAATACGGCTGGGGTTTACGGAGCCTGAACTTGGAACTGGACACCACACAAAGAATAGATGAAAGCAACATAGCGAAAGCCTCAATCGTAAAAATCGGCGTCGGCAACTTCGTTTTGAAATCGGGCTACACCGGGGTAGAAAACAAGTACATCAAAGTATATAATGCATTGGGACAACCGGTTTCGTCATTTGAAAGCCGTAGCCCCAATGTTCCGTTTTCGATTCCGGCCCCGGGCGCCTATATATTATGCAATTCCGTTGCGGTAATGAGAGCCGACTGATTAAGTTTATTAATTGATTTTTTACCACGGAATTGTTTTACCACGGAGTTCCACGTAGGAAATATTTGTTTACTGGGAGATTGCGGGTCGGAGCCCGCAATGACAAACAAGTAGGGGCAAAATAGTTGTAACCCCACATATCCCATAAAACAATAAAATTCACTTACCCCTCAACACAATAGCCGAGCGTGCTGGAATATACAGTTTAAGCCAGCCTTTTTTATCGGGCTGATATAGCGGATCGGGTTGGGTGAAATGTGGCGCCGATTCGTCTATAATGCCGTTTCCGCCATAGATGAGCGAATCGGTATTCAGCACAATCTGGTATTCGCCTTCGGGAGCCAGAAAGCCGTAACCGGTAAAGGATTTATGGGGATTGAAGTTGAACACAAACAGCAGACCCTTACGCATATAGGCCAGCACCTGATCATCGTCCTTGTCCCACAACTTCACTACCGGAGTTTGTTCAAAATGTGGCACGGTTTTGATGAGCGCAAGCATATCTCTGTCGAAATCGCCGAGGTAATGGTACTTCAGGTCGTGATTATCGACAAGGCTCCATTGGCGACGGGCGTATTTATGCGACCAGCCGTTTCCCTCGCGCGGAAAATCTATCCATTCGGGATGCCCGAACTCGTTCCCCATGAAGTTGAGGTAGCCGCCGTTGATGGTAGTTGCGGTAGCCAATCGTATCATTTTATGCAAAGCAATTCCCCTGTCGGTTTTGAAAGAACTTTCGTAAAGCTTCGACATAAACCAGTACATATCCGAATCTATCAGCCTGAATATAATAGTTTTATCGCCAACCAAAGCCTGGTCGTGGCTTTCGGCATAAGAGATTGTTTTTTCGTCGCTACGGCGGTTGGTCAATTCCCAGAATAGCGCGGACGGAAGCCAGTCCTCGTCTCTTTTTTCTTTGATTGTTTTAATCCAGTAGTCGGGGATATTCATGGCCATGCGGTAGTTGAAACCGTATCCGCCGTCTTCGGATTTTGCGGCCAGGCCCGGCATTCCGCTCACTTCCTCGGCAATGGTAATGGCCTCGGGATTGACCTGATGAATCACTTTATTGGCCAATGTGAGGTAGGCAATGGCATCGCCATCCTGTCCGGCATTGTAATAATCGCCGTAATTGCCGAAGTTTTCGCCCATACCATGACTATAATACAACATGGACGTTACCCCGTCGAAACGGAATCCATCGAATTTATACTCCTCAAGCCAGAACTTACAGTTTGAAAGCAGGAAATGAATCACCTCATTCCGCCCATAATTAAAGCACAGCGAATCCCATAAGCGGTGTTCGCGCCGTTCGCCCTCATGAAAATATTGATTCAGAGAACCATCAAAACGCCCCAAACCTTCCACTTCGTTTTTCACGGCATGAGAATGCACAAGATCCATGATAACGGCAATACCCATCCTGTGGGCATCGTCAATCAAATGCTTCAGCTCATCGGGAGTGCCGAAGCGCGAAGATGCAGCAAAAAAGCTGGAGACATGGTAGCCAAAAGAACCGTAATACGGATGCTCCTGTATGGCCATGATTTGTATGGCGTTGTATCCATCCGCTTTTATGCGCGGCAGAATATTTAGGCGGAATTCGGCGTATGTACCTACCCTCTCTTCTTCGCCCGCCATACCAATATGGCATTCGTATATCAACAGGGGGGAAGTATCGGGTTTAAACTTCTTTTTCTTGAATACGTATGGTTTTTCAGGGTCCCATACCTGAGCGCTGAATATCTTGGTGTTTTCGTCCTGCACCACCCGTCTGCTCCAGGCCGGAACGCGTTCGCCGCTGCCGGAACCCCAGCATACGAGCAACTTGAACAGGTCGCCGTGCTGCAGGGCATCCAAGGGAAGTTCTATCTCCCAGTTTCCGTTCTCAATGCGGGATAGCTTATAGTCTTCGCTTTTCTGCCAGCCGTTGAATGTCCCTATCAGGTATATTTCGGTAGCATTGGGCGCCCAGTCTCTGAATATCCACGAGCCAACAGTTTTATGCAGTCCAAAATACAAATAACCCGAGGCAAAATCGCCAAGGGTACTCGCTCCGTTTTGGGTCAGTTCTTTTTCTTTGGAAAGCACATAGTGATACCTTCCTTCTATCGCCTCTGCATAAGGCTCGAGCCAAGGGTCGTTTTTTATCAGGTTGAGCATATATCTTTTCTTTAAGTTTAAAGTTTAAAGTTCAAAGTTCAAGGTTCCGTACGGGCGGGTTTCAAACCCGCCCCTACACAATTCTCAATTCTTAACTCTCAATTCTCAGTTCCTAAGTAGGGTCGTGGCATACCGCGACCACACTCTGTGATTAAGAACTTTGAACCTTAAACTTTAAACCTTGAACTTAATTGTCGTAAAGCTAAGAATAATAAAAGAGAAAAACAATCAAATTAGCAATTCTTCAAATATTCCTTTCCGAAGAAGCTAGTATTGAGGCAATAGAATTATTCAGATCTTTGGCGCCCAAGAGCTGTTCCAGCGTCAGATGCATCCTGTATTTCCAGTAATGACGGGGGATGGCGGGGATGTTTATACGTTCATCTTCGGCCTTCTTCCTCCTCAATCCGGCATCCATCGACAACCAATCCTGCAAAGGCAGAATAACCAGCATGGCAGCCGATTTCAGGTGCAACGAAACAATTTCGCGACATAATTCGGCGTTGCAATCTTCGGGGGCTGTTCCCCGAAGCTGTAAAACTTCGTTGTAATAGCGCTGTGTTTGTGCCGGATTTTCCTTCCACCAGCCCCTGATGGTGGACATATCGTGCGTAGAAGCCGTACAAACCGAAAGATAGGGGATTGTGCTTAAATCCTCGAACAGCAACCCAAACCGTTTCGGCATCCGTTGAATTTCGAGGCTCAATATTTGCAGTTCGTCCATCACCTCCGGCACACTCTGAGGAATCATCCCCAAGTCTTCGCCGCAGACCAGCATACGGGTCGAGGAAATAAGCACGGGCAGTTTCTGCATGGCCTGTTCTTTCCAGAATTGGTTGTGCCGGTAGTAGAAGAAATGTTCGTAAAGCCGGTTAAAGGCTATTTTTGAAGGCTCATCCAACTGCAAAAAAGAGAAAGAATTTTGAGCGGAAATGCGCGGATGAAACTTATCCGGCTCTTTTTTATCGCGGATAAACAGCACTTCGTTGCAAAGAGAATAAAGCCCCTCTCTTATAATATTGCTTTTCTCATCGTCCTTTCCGTCAAACAAACTCTTGATTTTCAGTTGTGTATCGCAAAAATCCTTCAAGCGGAACTGGGAGCTATCTATGGCCGTCAGGTAAATGTCAATCACCTCCTGCGTATATTCGCCGAATAGTTGGGGGATGTTATTGGCGTGGATATGGGGGACTATCATCCGTTGTTCGTCGAAAACAAATCCAGTACTCTCCATTTCATCCAGGGTGAACGGAAGCGCGGGACTAAAACAGCCCAACAGCCCCTGCACCGAATGCAGCGGAATTTCCCATATCCTGAAAAATCCCAGGATATGATCAATCCGGTAAGCATCGAAATAATCGCCCATTTTGCGAAAACGCCTGATCCACCACCGGTAGCCGTCCTTCGCCATCTCGTCCCAGTTGTAGGTGGGGAAGCCCCAGTTTTGACCGGTTACGGAGAAATCATCGGGAGGAGCCCCGGTCTGCGAATCGAGCCTGAATAAATGCGGTTCGACCCATGCCTCCACACTGTTCCGGCTTATCCCGATAGGTATATCTCCCTTGAGGATAACCCCTTTGCTGTGGGCATAGTTTTTCAGCCCCGAAAGTTGGATATGTAGCAGGTACTGAATAAAATAGCTCATCTCAACTGCCCGCTTTGCCGAAGCGTCCGTTTTGATAAGCGTTTCCAGTTTATCTTTATCGTATCCGGCAAAGTCCTTCCACTCGGAATAGGCCGCAGTACCAAACTTATCCCTCAAAAAAGAAAAACAGGCATACGGAAACAGCCAATCGTTGTTGAGCGCGTAAAAAGCGCTGAATCCGGCGGTTGAAAGCGTTTCCTGCCCTGCCTCATCAAAAAGATCGTTGAAGTAAGCACGCTTCAAACCGGCGACAGCTTCGTAGTCCAAACACGCCAATGCGTTTAGCTTCTGCGCTTTTCGCAAATAATTACCGAGTAATTTTTTATTCTTCAGCGGAAAATCCTTCAGCCCCAGATACAGGGGATGCAGGGCATAAATCGAAATGGCATTGTAGGGATAGGAGTCCATCCAGGTGTGCGAAATCGTGGTATCATTCACCGGCAACACCTGAATAATTTTCTGCCCGGTCTTCGCCGCCCAATCCACCATCTTCATCAAATCGGAAAATTCGCCTATCCCAAAACCGGCTTCCGAACGCAACGAAAATACGGGAATGGCCACGCCCGCCGCCTTCCAATACAGCGGATTATGGCGGAAAACAAGTTCTATATTCCGGGTAATTTTTTCGTTCAACCTGTCGGACAAGGGGTTCAATAGCCTGTTATCGCCGTTTTCCCAATACACAACCTCCTTCGATTTTTTATCGGCGATAGCCAATTTATATTCCAAAGGCGTGTAAAAAGTAGTCGCATCAATGCTTAGCTGCCAACTACTATTGCCCAAAAAGTTCAGGTGCAAAGCTCTGCCTGCCTCCCAATTGCCCAGAATCTCCGTTGCACCGCATAAAATCAATTCCTGATTTTTTTCGATGTATGGGCATACAACATTCAGTAGAATCGACTGATTAAAGCGCTTTTTGTTTTGTGCAGGTTTGTGGGCAAAAAAACTGTCGGAGAAAGCCGATGTATAAAGGAATTCCTGCTGTGGTTGCTCGTGCCAGGCATCCAGCAAGTCCAAAACCGCTACTTTATCCGGCGAAACAGAGCGGGGAGCTCCCCATTCCCTGCGGACTACCGAATCGTCCTTTTTTATAAAGTAGTAATAGTCAAATGCCTGTCCGTCTTCTATTTCCAACGGCGCCGACCAGCCGGATGAGTTCCGGCAACTTAGTGCAAGGGCTTTTTCCTCGTTCCACGCCCCTAATTGGGGGATGGAACCGCAAATGTACAGGCTTTCGCCCCAAAGCGTATAGTAGTCTATATTGAAGTTGATTGTCATCTATTATTTCCTCTTAAAAAAATCAACAATCCGTTCGTAATACTTGCTTAATCGAAGCATGGTTTTGTCAACTTCGTAGTCCTCGGGACGGGCATAACCGCCTTCTATCAATAACTGTATGGCCTTTTCCACATCCGAATCCCTTACCTGAAGCTTAATAGATAAGCTACTCACACCCATTCCGGCATAGACGGTTCCCATAAACTCGTCCTTCACAAAGCATTCGATGTCTTCCGATTCGAGATAGCTTTTCACTATACCCAGACTGGTTATAGTTTCAAATGTTTTAATCGTAATCAATTCCATAATTCAAAATTAAGCCCATCCACCCCCCGTTCGGGGGAATTCCGAATCCCCCCTACGGGGGGTGGGGGGGCTAGTACATCATTAAACAATTTACTTATTTTTTCCTTTGCTTCGTTCATGCCCGGCGCTTGTCCGGTTTCATTGGCCAGGGAGGTTACGCCTCTGTCGGTAAAGCCGCAGGGATTAATCAGCGAAAAATACGAGAGGTCGGTTGTGATATTCAGGGCAAAACCGTGCATGGTAATATACCGGCTGCTCCGCACCCCGATAGCGCCTATTTTACGCGGCCCTTTCGTCCCATCATCCAGCCAGACACCTGTGGCGCCCTCGCTTCGTAAGGCTTTCAGGTTGTATTGGTCAAGAAACCGAATCATCACTTCCTCCAATTTGTTGACATATTGCTTCAAGCCAATATGCAGGGTTTCCAAATCAAAAACAGGATAGGCCACCAATTGCCCCGGCCCATGATAGGTTATGTCTCCTCCCCTGTCGGTTTTAAAAAGAGTTACGCCTTTGTCTCTCAGGTATTCTTCCGAAAAAAGCAGGTTTTTTTCCTTTCCGTTTCGTCCGATAGTGATTACATGCGGATGCTCACACAGCAACAAGGTATTTTGTGTCGGCCTGTTTTCGGCTTTGGCAGCAATATTCTCATTGAACAAGCGCAGTTGATAATCCCATGCCTCAGCGTAGGGTTTTAGGCCTAAGTCCTTGTATATTATTGCCTGTTGCATATTTCGGGAGAACAGATTTCCGGTATTACTTCCATTGCGTTATTTCATCCACCGAAAAACGAATGGTGTTGACGCTTGGTTCCGCCGTTTTACCTATCGCAATCAGTATAACGGGCAAATAACGGTTCGTATCCAAACCGAGGGCTTCGGTCAGTTCTTTTTTCCGGTAACCGCCGATGGCATTGGTGTCGTAGCCATAAGCTTTGGCGGCAAGCATGAGTTGCATCGAAACAAGGCCGCAATCGAACTGTATCACCTCTTTTATTTTTTCCTCGGTATATACTCCGGCAAAAGATTGTATTTTATCGAAGCGTTTTTGCTTGTCCTCTTCCGTCATCAAGCCGTTTTCTACCGACGATTCGAGGATTTTTTCGGTATAGGAAATATTTTGCTTGTCGCCAAAAACGGCAATAATAGCCGCCGAAGTTTCCCATTGCAGCTGATTGAACATCATATAGGGTTTTATCAGCTCTTTTCCTTCGGGCGTATCGATAACAACAAAACGCCAAGGTTGCAAATTCAGCGACGAGGGCGCCGTTATGGCATCGTGCAGGATGTTCTTCAGTTCCTCCCTGCCTATTTTTACCGAGCTGTCATATTTCCTCACCGAATGGCGGTCGAGCAACAGCTGGTTGACCGGATTTTTTACGCTTTTTGTCTGCATCTCTTTCTTTTTTTAGTGAAACTACAAATTACGTTCAAACTTACATAAAAAACGCTTAGCTTTTAAATAAATATCCGTTTTAATCGAAATTTAACACCACATTAATACAAAACTAATACGTCCATTAATACAATTTCCGTACTTAGCATTCTGAAAGGAAAAAGAACCTGATTTTTTTAATTTTAATACCAACGATTTTATGCAACTAAGATTTTACAATTGTAACAAACCCACATTTTCCCCTGTTTTTTTGTTAACTATACTGCTGCTTGCCGGAGTAAGTTGCAGTGTTTTTGCGGCCAAACGAAATATCGCTTTTCGACGGGCGGTTTATCAGTCGAGCGCGGTTAATTTTGATGCCACAGGTCATTTGGCTACGGATGGAATATTTACGGAAGACACCTACGTCTCCCCCATATTCACCGACCAGTACGGAAGCAGCCCCCAGGGCGAAACGCCTAATTTTTTGTTTGACGACAAGAGCCGAACCAAATGGCTGACATTCAACAAGTCGGCATGGGTGCAGATTCAATTTCCCAACCAAAAATCGTACACAGTTACGTCTTATTCAATCACATCGGGTAATGATTCTCCTCCGCGCGACCCAAAAGATTGGACGGTGGAAGGCTCGAATAACGGATCAGATTTTGTTGTATTGGATTCCCGTTCGGATGAAAAATTTGAAAGGCGCTTTGAACCTAAAAAATATAAATTTGAGAACACGACAGCCTACAAGTTTTACCGGCTAAACATAAAAACAAACGGCGGCGACGAACGCACACAGGTAACCGACTGGAACTTATTCGACAAAGAGGGCAAATCGGTAATTGACAGACCTGCTGCCGGAAAAGCCCTGGATAGCCGTTGGATTAGTAAAACCGCCAACGAAGAATGGATTTATGTTGACCTGGGAACTTTTAGCAAGATAGATGAAGTAAAGCTTTATTGGGCAAAAACAAGTTGGGCAGCGGAGTATAAAATCCAGCTATCGAACAATGCAAAAGACTGGCAAACAGTTTATACCCAAGCAAATGGAAAAGGCGGAATAGAATCTTGTGCAGTTAAAAAAGAAGCCAACTATGTCCGGCTATTGTGCCAGGCGGCCAGCGGTGGAGCTTATGCGCTTGTCGAAATGGAAGTGTATGGCTCAAATAAATTGGAATATAAAAATGAGCCACAGTCCCCGGCTGTTATCGACAATAAGCAGTACTTGCGGGATGGCAACTGGCGATTGCAACGCGCTTCGGAAGTTGGTACGCAGGATGGAAAAGTTCTTTCACAGAAAGCTTTTGACGATAACAAGTGGCTGCCTGCCAAGGCGCCCGGTACCGTTTTGCGCTCTTATTTGCTGGCAGGAGCTATTCCCGACCCCAATTACGGCGACCAACAGTTGTTAATATCCGACAGTTTTTTTACCGCCGATTTTTGGTACAGGAACCAATTCAAAATACCATCGGCGCAAAAAGGCAAACTCACTTGGTTGAACTTTGATGCCATCAACTGGAAAGCCGAAGTGTTTCTCAACGGGAATTACCTGGGGCGCATCGACGGCGCATTTATACGTGGAAAATTCGATATAACAAATTTGGCCAATTATGGAGGCGATAATTATCTGGCCGTCCTGATTCATAAAAACGACACCCCGGGAGATGTAACCTTGCAAAATTTTGATTCTCCGGGTAAAAATGGCGGCGCGTTGGGCGCAGATAATCCAACCATTCATGCCAGCGTGGGTTGGGATTGGGTACCAACTATCCGCGGGCGCAATACAGGTATTTACAACGATGTGTATCTATCTTATACACAGGATGTACAAATTATGAATCCTTGGATTATTACCGATTTGGATGTAGAGCACAAGGATTTTTCCAAAGCAAAGCTAACTGTGAAAACCGAGTTGCATAATGCCAATAAAACTGCTTCAACGGTCGTTGTTAAGGGAATTATTCAACCGGGAAATATCGTCTTTGAAAGCCAGGCATTCACGCTAAACGGAGACGAAACCCGCGAAGTGGATGTTACTTCCAAGCTGGTACTGAACAATCCCGAGCTGTGGTGGCCGAACACTTACGGCAAACAGCCGCTATACACAGCCAAACTGACCGCCTACATTGATGGCAAGGAATCCGACCACAAAGAATTTAAGTTTGGCGTGCGTGAGTATTCTTACGATGTGGAAAAACCCATGACTATTTACTGCAACGGCGTGCGCATTGTGTGCCGGGGCGGCAACTGGGGCATGGACGACTCGAATCTGGCGGCAACAGAGGATGATTACGATATAAAAGTACGCCTACATGCCGAGGCTAACCTTACCATGATACGCAACTGGGTGGGGATGACCGGCAACGAGGCATTTTACCGTGCCTGCGATAAATATGGCGTGCTGATTTGGGACGATTTTTGGTTGGCCAACCCGGGTGATGGGCCTAATCCCGACGATGAAGCCTTGTTCTTGACCAATACCATAGATAAAATTAAACGCAACCGCCATCATGCCGCAATTGCCTTGTATTGCGGACGGAACGAAGGGATGCCGCCCAAAACGCTGGATGCCGCTTTCTTGAAATATACCACCGAATTGGATGGTACCCGTCATTATATTCCGCATTCTGCTGCCGAAACGGTTAGCGGTTTTGGTCCGTATTCGGCGCAAGATACCGAATGGTATTTCAAAAATACGGGACAAACGCTTCACAGCGAGCGTGGTATGGTTAATATGCCCTCTATCGAGAGTTTGCAGCGCATGATTCCGCCCGATCACCTGTGGCCAATTGACGATGTTTGGGGAATCCACGATTTTACGCTGGGAGGCGCGCAAGGAGGCGGGTCTTTCATCAATAAAACAAAGCGTTACGGCGAATTTACCGATTTAGCTTCGTTTGTATCCCGGGCGCAAATGGTGAATTACGAAAGCCATAAAGCCATGTTCGAGGCGGTATATACCAACCGAAGCAACGGTATGCTGATGTGGATGAGCCAATCGGCATGGCCATCAATGGTTTGGCAAACCTACGATTACTATTACGATACAAACGCCGGTTATTTTGGCATCAAAAAAGGCAATCAGCCGGTGAATGCTATTTATAATCAGGAAACTAACGGCATTGTTTTGTGCAACACAACCGGAGAAGACAAAAAAGACCTGCGCGTTACATTGGAGATATACGACATAAACGGAAAGCTCGTTAAATCGCAGGTTGCCGAAAAGTCGATGCCTGCCGATACAAGGGAAGAGCTATTCAAAGCGCCGGTGGAAGAACTTTCGGGCATCGTATTTATCAAAACCAAGGTGCAGGATGCGGCAGGGAAACAACTCGCCGATAACTTTACCTGGATAAATGCAAGCAAGAAATACGATTATGCCGGTCTGGCCGGTATTCCCGAAGCCAAGCTTTCGACTACATTAGCTTACAATAAAGGTTATAAAGTAACCGTAGATAATACGGGGAACGTTCCGGCTCTTATGATACGGATTAAAGCGGTAAATTCAGCTACAAAAGAACTGGTTTTGCCCGTTTATTACGAGGATAATTACTTCTCGCTTATGCCCGGAGAATCCAAAGATATAACGATTGAGTTCAACTCGAAGTACATAAAAGGGGGCAAAGCGGAATTTTATATTGAAGGATTTAATAAACAAACAGAGAAAATAAAATAAGAATGAGAAAAATAGTGGTTTTTATAGTATGCGCCCTGTGTTTCTGGGGCATTGCGCAAAATTCCTCCGCCGCTAATAAAACGGCGCGGATTGGCCTATCTTATACTTATCCCACGAACTATAAGAATTGGCAGGATGCATTTGTTTCGGGCAATGGAAAAATCGGGATTCTGGTCTTCGGTAATCCCTTGAACGAGACAGTGATTTATAACAACCGGGAATTCAGCATGGCAAAAACGCACGACCGCTCTTTTGCCCAGGTGAGTAAGGCCGATCTTGATTCGATAAAGAAGTTTTGCGCTCAGGGGCGATTCAAGGAGGCGAACGAAATAGCTGTTAGAACTTCCGAATGGAAAGACGGAGGAGAAGGCAATCGCCACCCCGGATTCAAGATGGCGATAAACATCCCGCAGGATGGCGAAATAACGAATTATTCGCGCGTCTGCAATTTTGAAACCGGCGAGATAAGTGTGAAATGGAAAGACAACCGAGGCAACTGGGAACGAAAATCTTTCGTATCGCGAAAGGACAATATTATTGTACAGTCCCTCACAGCTCCATCGAAAGGCAAACTGACTTGCAGCATTGAGTTGGGTGTTGAAAAAGACATGCTGCTAGCCAAAAGTATGCAGTTCGAGAAAGAAACCACAAGGGATTACCTTGTTTTCAGGGCAAAATATCCGGCTAACACCGGTGGCGCAGGCTACGAAGGCGTTATCAGAGTGGAAGTTGTGGGTGGAACGAAAAGCATTGAGGGAGATGTGTTGCACATTAAAGACGCCAATTCGGTTATAATGATAACACGTGCCGAAAAATACTACCGGGATTGCGAACAGCAGTGGAACAAGCAGGAAGTTCAACGCGATTTGAAAAACTATCCGGCGGATTACAAGAAATTGCTGGCCGGTCAACTGGCAACTCACACAAAAATCTATAACAGGGTAAATCTGGATTTTGGTGCGAGTGCAGCAGAGCGTGCGCTTAGTAATGAGGAGCTATTGGCCAAGCAAAAGGAAACCAAGCTTCCGGTACTGGCCTTGTGGGAACGCATTTTCGATTCGGGCAGGTATTCGTTTCTATCGTCCAGCAGCGACCAAACGCCACCCGATTTGCTGGGTATTTGGACCGGAGACACCAATGCCGGTTGGGGTGGCTACTACCATCTGGATGCCAACCTGAATATTCAGGTGAGCGGCGGAAATGTGGGCAATATGCCCGAAGCAATGGAAGGCTATTTTCACTTGAACGAGGTGTGGGCCAATGACTTCCGCATAAATGCACAGAAGTTATTGGGTTGCCGGGGATTGTTGGCTTCGGGTAACACCCCCGGAATCACATCGGGATTGATGGCCAAGATAAGCGACTTTTATCCCTACCAATATGCTACGGGAGAAGAGGCATGGCTGCTGTATCCTTTCTGGGAGCATTATCTGGTAACAGGAGACACCGATTTTCTGCGGAACAGGCTTTATCCGCTGCTGAAAGAAATGGGACATTTTTACGAGGATTTTTTGGTTTATACCGATGCACAGGGGAAGTATATTTTTGCCGGTTCCGTTTCGCCCGAAATACAATCGCCGGGTGTAGGCGCTTCGCTGGTGAATAATTCCAACTTTGATATTTCGGGGGCAAAATTTATTCTGACGGCCTTGATTGAAGCCAGCAACATCCTGTCATTGGAACAGGGAGCAGGAGCGGGCGTTGAAAAATGGTCGAAAATACTGGATAAACTCCCGCCCTACATGATAAATTCCGATGGCGGATTGCAAGAATGGGCTTGGCCGGGGCTGAAAGACAGTTACAGCCACCGCCATTCGAGCCACCTGCTGATGATGTGGCCTTACCGCGAAATTACGAAAGAAAACAACACCGCCATATTCAATGCCATAGCCAATACGCTGGAACGAAAAGACAAGAACAAGTACGAAAATGCAGGTCATGGCTATCTGGTGAGCGCATTTGTTGCATCGGGATTGAAAAACTCGAGAGCGGTATATAACAAATTGCACTATCTGATGTCGGACGACTATTATTACAATAGCCTGATGTCGTCGCACAATAATAAATTTGGCGTATATTGCGCCGATGTTTGCAATACCGTTCCGGGCCTGATGATGGATATGCTGGTGCATTCCAATCCGGGGGTGCTGGAACTGTTGCCCTCTTTACCCGAAGAGTTGAGCAAAGGTTCGGTATCGGGCATAAAAGGAAGAAACAGAGTTACGGTCGAAAATTTGAGCTGGGACTTAAACAAGAAAAGCCTGAAATGTATCCTGAAATCGGATATAGACCAAAGCATCACACTGATTGAACGCCAGGGAATCAAGCGCATCAACGCCAAAACAACGGTAGAAAAATCGTTGCTAGGCAATATAGCCAGAACGGTTACTCTACCGAAAGGGAAAAATATAGCTATTGAGATTGGGTGGTGAGAAGGATGTTTAGTCCCCTGCGGGACTAAATACATGATTTTGCTGCTGAAACCTAACTTGACTTACGCGACTACATAGACGAAACGGAGACTAGAACCGGGACAACAAAAGGCGCTTCGATAATGACAGATCGCTGGACGAAGCAGCGGCAACCAAGGAGAAGCAGTTCCGGTTCTAACGATTCTGGCTCTTCCAACGGAAGTCGCGGTGGTTATGTTCCGAATTGCTCATATTTTGGCTACTCGGACAATAAATGTCATAAAAATCAGGGTAGCGCCAGTTTGGAAAATTGTGGTTTTCTCTCATCAGGACGTTGCCAGTGGGGGCAATATTAACAATCAATTAAATAAGCCGAAAATCATTTTTCAATCGAATCGAAAATCCTTATATGCCTAACCGCCACCAGATTACAAATCCTGCTGACGAGAAGATGATAACCACGCATCGTCTATAATTCTGCCCAAACTCATTATTCTCATTTGTTATTATACTGGTTCATTGCATTCTGCAATCCGGCGAGGCAAAAGGTTTTAATAATTTCGGCACATACTTCGAGGCGTTCGGGCAAAAGTTCTTCTTCTTCTTTCCAAAAATTGCCCAATACATAGTCGGCTTGCAGGCCCTTTGGGTAGTCGTTTCCTATGCCGAAGCGCAGGCGGGCGTAGTTTTGCGTGTTCAACAGCGTCTGAATATCCTTTAAGCCGTTGTGCCCGGCATCGCTCCCCTTCCCTTTAAGGCGTAAGGCGCCGAATGGCAGGGCCAAATCATCGACAACCACCAACAGGTTTTCGAGCGGTATGTTTTCCTGCTGCAACCAATAGCGCACCGCATTACCGCTCCGGTTCATGAAAGTAGAAGGTTTGAGCAGAATAAGTGTCTGTCCTTTTAGCTTCATTTCGGCCACAGCGCCATAGCGTTTGTCACTAAAAACAATATTGGACGCTTTAGCTAAAGCGTCCAATACTCTGAATCCTATGTTGTGGCGGGAATATTCGTATTCGTAACCAATATTACCCAAACCGGCAATCAAGTATTTCATTCAAACCAATAATCTTTTGATTAGTTAGCTTTAGCTGCAAGCCCTCTTGCGGCACGGGTCAATTGTACGCGGCATACCACAGCATTTTTCGCGTTCAGCAATTCGAGCTTGTCGAAGCTCAATTCGCCAACCTGTATAGATTTTCCAAGCGACAAATGAGCGATGCTGATACGCAATTTTTCGGGAATATCTTTGTAGAAAGCCCTTACTTTCAGTTTGCGCACGTCCAACGACAATTTACCCCCGGCTTTCACCCCTTCGGCAAGTCCTTCAAGTTCAACAGGAACTTCAATAATGATTGGTTTATCTTCAAACACATGCAAGAAGTCGATATGAAGAATTTCATCTGTTACAGCATGAAACTGAATATCTTTCAATATTGCTTTAACGTTTTCCTTGCCAATTGTAAGGTTCACAAGGAATATTTCCGGCGTGTAAATCAGTTTACGGACATCGGCCTGACTTACAGTAAAATGGATAGCTTCGGTAGTTTCCCCACCATAAATAACAGCAGGAATCAAGCCTTCTTTACGGAAAGCTTTTGCTGCTTTTTTTCCAACGCCATCTCTTTTAGCGCCTTTTAATTCAAATGTTTTCATTTTTAATTTTTAATTGTGTTACTCAAAACTAAGGATTTATGCTTCCTTATCTCCCATCACACGGGCTTTCAAAAGCGGTGCAAAGGTAGGTAAAAAAATCGGAAGTGAAAATAATTTTAAAGAGAAAATCTGTCAATGTGAATAATGTGCCAATATGATAATGTAGGGGCGCATGGCATACGCCCGCTGCCGCGAATGGGCTGCGACAAATATGTAATTTGCATACATACGAATATGGGCGTATTCGATACGCCCCTACAAACAATTTGGGGGCGAATACGCAGGTTCGCCCCTACACCCAAGCTTTCTGCGCGGTCGCGACACGCCACGACCCTACTCTGAACCTGAAACCTTGAACTTTGAACTTTGAACCTGAGACCTTGAACTTTGAACTTTTTTGAGTATCTTTGTCGCATATAATTCTAAGAATCGTTATGCAAAATAAGATGCAATATAGAATGGGAGTTGACGCCGGATCGACTACCATTAAAATTGTAATCCTTGATGAATCTTGCCAAACTGTTTACAAAGCATACAGAAGGCATCAGGCTAACATACAACAAACTTTTGTAGAGGAGGTTGAGAAAGTTATCAACCTGTTCCCGGATGTCGAGTTTTTTATCAATATTACAGGCTCGGCAGGGATGGGTATTGCCGAACGTACTAAAACTTCCTTCATACAGGAAGTGGTGGCTGCCGTGGAGGTAGTGAATGATATTTACCCTTCGACTCGTACGCTGATTGACTTGGGCGGCGAGGATGCAAAAATGGTTTTCTTCAAGCAAAACAGGCATCCCGACATCCGGATGAACGGCAGTTGTGCGGGCGGAACAGGCGCTTTTATCGACCAAATGGCCAACCTGATGCATATCTCCATCGAAGAGCTGGGAGAGCAAGCGCTGAAATACGAAAAAATCTATCCTATTGCCTCGCGTTGTGGCGTTTTTGCCAAGACGGACGTTCAGAATCTTATCAGCCGCAATATTCCTATTGCCGATATTTCGGCCTCCATACTTCATGCGGTGGCGTTGCAAACAATGACTTCGCTGGCGCGGGGTTACGATATACTGCCCAAAATTCTCTGCATCGGCGGCCCGCTGACTTTTATACCGGCATTGAGAGAGGCATTTAAAAATGTACTGAAAATAGAAGAATCCGACCTTATTGTGCCCGAAAACGGCGAATACTTTCCGGCATGGGGCGCCGCCCTTTATCGGGACGAGAACACGGTGTTAACTTCGCCGGCAGCGCTTATCGAAAGCCTGTCGCAATCGGTACAGATACAAAAAAATTCGCTTTCGTCCCTGTTCGAGAGCGAACAGAAATACAAGGCCTGGAAGAAGGAACGGAAAATAAAACATCTTTCATTCAAACAGCCCGAAGCGAATAAAACTGTCGATTGTTTCCTCGGCATAGACTCCGGTTCTACCACCACCAAAATTGTTGTGATGGACACCGAAGCCAATATTCTCTACAAATTTTACGACAGCAACGAGGGCAATCCGCTGAAAAAAGCCATCGAAGGATTGAGGCAATTCTTCGACAAGGCCAAAGCGGAAAACATCTCATACAATTTCGTGTCATCCGCTGCCACCGGATACGGCGAAGACCTTATTAAATCGGCGCTGAACCTCGATTATGGCATAGTGGAAACCATGGCGCATCTTTCGGGCGCACAGTATGTCGATCCGAATGTTTCGTTTATCCTCGACATTGGCGGACAGGATATTAAGTCTATTTTTACCGAAAATGGCGTTATCTCAAACATAGAGCTGAACGAGGCTTGTTCGGCTGGATGCGGGTCGTTCCTGCAAAATTTTGCATCGACCATGAGCATGAGCCTCGACGAGTTTTCGAAAAATGCCTGCCTGTCGAAATACCCCTGCGATTTGGGTTCGCGCTGCACCGTGTTTATGAACTCGAAAGTGAAACAGTCGCTTCGAGAGAATGCCGGTATGGACGATATTGCCGCCGGATTGGCTTACTCGGTGGTCAAGAATTGCTTGTTCAAAGTACTTAAAATATCCAATCTCAACGATTTGGGCGATCATATAGTCGTTCAGGGCGGAACATTTCGCAACGATGCCGTTTACCGCGCACTGGAACTGCTCTCCTGCAAATCGGTGAGTTCTACCGACCATCCCGAATTGATGGGCGCCTTGGGCGCGGCCTTGTATGCCAAGAAATTGCAGCAGAAATACCAGTCGCAAACCAGCTTTGCCGGCGAACAAAACCTGCCGGATGTGGAATTGATAGACAGCCGCGAATTGCAGTGCAAAGGCTGTACGAATAATTGTACGGTATTGAGGTTTAAGTTCAACAATGGCAACGTTAGCTATGCGGGTAACAAGTGCGAAAAGATATTCTTCAACGCCAACAATCATTCGCGCAAAGCCGGATACAATGCCTTCGACGATAAAAACGAGATTCTTTTCAACACAGAAATAAATCCCGATAATATCCAAAAAGGGAAAACAATCGGAATACCCCGCGTCCTGAATATGTTCGACAACTATCCGTTTTGGCATACCCTCCTCTCCGAATCGGGATTCAATGTGCGCTTATCGCCCGAATCCACGTTCAGCCTCTATCAAAAGGGCATCGGGAGCGTGATGTCGGATAATATCTGTTTTCCGGCAAAACTTGCCCACGGGCACATACTATCGCTTATCGACCAAAAGGTTGACCGGATATTTTACCCAATCATACCAAAAGAAGAAAAAGAATTCGGCAATTCGTCCGATTCGTTTAACTGTCCGGTGGTGAGCGGTTATCCCGAAGTTATACGAAGCGCTATCGACCCCGAAGAAAAATACGGCGTTCCTTTCGATAAGCCGGTTATTACGTTCAGCAACGAACGGTCGCTGAAAAAAGCAGCATACCATTACCTGTCGGGCTTAGGCGTATCGCGTAACACATTTGAGAATGCCTTTGAAAAAGCCTTGTCGGCAAAACGCGAAATAAAAAAACAACTGGGAGAGGGCCAGAAAGAAATACTGGATAAAGCCATCGAAGACAACGAGATGGTGTTTGTGGTAGCCGGAAGACCCTATCACACCGACCCGCTTATCCACCAAAAAGTAGGGCAGATATTATCCGATTTGGGCGCGATTGTACTCACGGACGATGTATTCCGCAAACCCGAAAGCGAAGGCTTTAGCAAACTGAATATTGTTTCGCAATGGTCGTATCCCAACAGGGTGGTGCAAGCCGCTATGGAAGTAGCCCGAATGCCGCAGAATGTACAATTGATACAACTAAATTCGTTCGGTTGCGGCCCCGATTCGTTCTTCATGGACGAAACCCGTGGCATATTGAAGGATGCCGGTAAAAATATCACGGTGATTCGCATTGATGAAATCGCCAGTCCGGGCTCAATCAGGTTGCGCCTCCGGTCGCTGGTGGAATCGTTGAAGGCCTTGAGCAAAAGCGAGTTCAAGGAACCCAAATCCTACCAGGGCTATACGCGCGTTTACCGGAAAGAAGACCGGAAGAAAACATTGTTGATTCCTTGGTTCGCCGATTTTCTGTCGCCCTTTGTGCCTACTTTGGCCGGACTGTTAGGCTACAAAGCCGAAAACCTGCCGAAGACAAATAAAATATCAGCCGATTTAGGCCTGATGTACAGCAATAACGAAGTTTGCTATCCGGCGACCCTCGTCATCGGCGATATTATACAAGCCCTGCAATCGGGCAACTACGACTTGCAGGATATAGTGCTGGGAATGACGCAAACAGGAGGGCAATGCCGTGCCACAAACTATTTGGGGCAAATAAAATACGCCCTGAATGTGGCCGGGTTCAATGACATTCCAATCGTGGCTCTTTCGTCGGGAACAACCTACCAGAATGAGCAGTCGGAATTTAAGCTGGAGTGGAAAAAGATCATGAAAATCGCCTGCTACATAATACTTTACGGCGATTCGTTGCAGCAGATGCATTCATCAATCAGCGTGAGGGAAAAGAAAAAAGGTTCGGCGCAGGAAGTGTTCGATTTTTATATCGAACGGGGCATTGATGCCGTGAAAGCGAACGACCACAAAACCCTTCTCCGTTTGCTGAAAGAAGCGGTGGCCGATTTCAACAACATCCCGATACACGACCGTGAACTGACAAAAGTGGGGCTGATTGGCGAAATATACATCAAATACAACAACTATGGACAGGCCTTTATATCCGATTGGCTGAGGTCGAAAGAGGTTGAAGTGGTTACGCCGCCCATTGTCGATTTCATGATGCAATTCTTTGTAAACAAGGAAGTCAACACAAAAAATGGGCTGGTAGAAACCAGTTTGTTTGAAAAATCGTTGAAACCCCTGATTTGGGGTTATCTGAACCGGAAAATAAGGAAAGTGGAAAAAATAATGAGAGACTTCCGCTTCTATACCCCTTCCGAATCAATTTATGCAAAGGCAGAAGCCGCCTCCGAAATCATCGACCTTTCCAACCAGTTTGGCGAGGGCTGGCTGGTTGCCGGAGAAGTTGCCCACTATGCCCGCAAAGGAATAAATAAAGTAGTCTGCATCCAACCTTTCGGCTGCATTGCCAATCACATTGTAGCTAAAGGCATCGAAAAACGACTAAAAGGCGTCTATCCCGATATGAACCTGTTGTACCTCGATATTGACGGCGGTATTGCCGATGTAAATATCCAAAACAGGTTACATTTTATGATACAATAAGTAGGGGCTGTGTTAAACGTATTTTTGAACGCAAATTACGCAGATTACGCGAATTCGCGCAAATAATTTTATGAATTGACTGATTTTAAACAATATATAAATTGCGAAAATTTGCGTAATCCGCGTAATTTGCGTTCCTATGTTTTGTGTCTTCTGTGCTGAATAGTTGTCATCCCCCTCGTTTGGCGCAAGTTTGCAACTTGTGCCAATGACAAACTCCCCTCTCCAAGGTGGAGAGGGGCTGGGGGTGAGGAGTATTGGTCGCGGCACGCCACGACCCTACATTTAATTAATAAACGCAGATTATTAAGATAATTAATAATCTGCGTTTATCTGTTGAATCTGCGTCATCGGCGTGCTAACGCGACAAACGCTTTCGTTATTATCTCTATTTAAGCCTTACTTGGCAAAACTTACCGCACGGGTTTCGCGGATAACAGTTATTTTCACCTGTCCCGGATAGGTCATTTCATCCTGAATTTTCTTGGCTATTTCATTCGACAAGGTTTCGGTTTCCAAATCGCTAATTTTATCGGCGCCAACAATAACGCGCAACTCGCGTCCGGCCTGAATAGCGTAGGTTTTCAATACGCCCGGGTACGACAGCGCCAGTTGTTCGAGGTCGTTGAGGCGTTTGATGTAGGCTTCCACAATTTCCCGGCGGGCGCCCGGACGTGCGCCGGAAATGGCATCACATACCTGAACGATAGGAGCGAGCAAGCTGGTCATTTCAACCTCGTCGTGGTGAGCGCCTATCGCGTTGCAAATATCGGGTTTCTCTTTGTATTTTTCGGCAAGTTTCAGCCCCAGCAGTGCATGTGGCAATTCCGGTTCGTCGTCGGGCACTTTACCTATGTCGTGAAGTAATCCGGCGCGTTTCGCTTTTTTCACGTTCAAGCCCAGTTCTGCTGCCATAACAGCACACAGATTGGCCGTTTCACGCGCATGTTGCAAGAGGTTTTGTCCGTAAGACGAACGGTATTTCATTTTACCTACCAGGCGAATCAACTCGGGATGCAAACCGTGTACACCTAGGTCGATGGTGGTACGTTTCCCTGTTTCTATAATTTCTTCTTCAATTTGCTTGCGCACTTTTGTTACCACCTCTTCTATGCGGGCGGGATGGATACGTCCGTCTGCTACCAACTGGTGCAATGCCAAACGGGCTATCTCGCGTCTTACGGGGTCAAAGCCCGAAAGTACAATGGCTTCGGGTGTATCGTCCACAATGATTTCGACGCCTGTGGCTGCTTCCAATGCCCTGATATTACGGCCTTCGCGACCGATAATGCGTCCTTTTATTTCATCCGATTCGATGTGGAATACCGTAACTGCATTTTCGATAGCGGTTTCGGTGGCAACACGCTGAATTGATTGAATGACAATTTTCTTCGCCTCTTTATTGGCTGTCATCTTCGCCTCTTCCATTATCTCGTTGATGTAGGACTGAGCGCCGGTTTGCGCTTCATCCTTCAAGGCTTCGACTAGCTTCTCTTTCAACTCTTCCGCCGACAAACCCGACAGGGCTTCCAGGCGGTCGATTTCTTGTTTGTGCAGTCTTTCGAGGTCTTGTTTTTTCTTGTCAACTATTTCGAGTTGGGTATCCAGATTTTCCTTTACTGCTTCTACCTCGTTTTTACGGCGTTGCAACTCTTCCTGTCTCTGATTCAGACTTTGTTCGCGTTGTTTGAACTTGGCCTCGAACGATTGCAGTTTAGAATTTCTGGAATTTACTTCCTTTTCAAATTCCGACTTCATCTGGAGCGCTTGCTCTTTCACTTCGAGCAGCTTGTTTTTCTTTATTACTTCCGCTTCTTTTTCAGCGTCCTTCACTATCCTCTGGTATTTCGATTTCGATACTGCCGATAGCGCAATCCATGTAAGCGCGACTCCGGCCACAAAGCTTACAATTGCTATTATTATTCCTGTTATTTCCATATTTTTATTGTATGTTATTATTCTCTGATTAATTGATTTATATTTGTTTTTAGTTACGATATTACTATAAAAAAAGCGCACCAATCAATAGGCTTGTTACAAACTCCGGCCTGTTGATTAATGCGTAATGTCTTTTATAAAAATTATTTCTTATGCAAAAATAAGAACCTTAGCTTTTCAAATATTCATCAAGCTCATGCGTCAGCGCCTTGATTTTATCTTCAAACATTTTATTCTTCAACTCAAGGACGACATTTTCAGACATTGCCTGAATAGACGTCATATTTACATAATCCAACTCTTCCAATTCCTTTTGTTCGGCACCCGAAAAATGATTTCTATACTGATTTATTTTCCGGTCTATTACTTTTACCGCATTACGGATATGCCCCTCCTCGTCTCTTTTGACTTTCAGTGTATATGGTCTTCCCGCAAGCTGTACTGTAAACTCTATGTGCTCATTTATTGCCATTGCTTGTTTTCACTACTATATTTTCAACAATGCAATACATTTATCGACATCATGCACTAATCGTGATAACCGCTGCTTTGCATTTTGCATATCATCTTTGCTACCCGATGCAAAGGCTTTCGCAAATCGCAGGTTATCGTACTGTGTTTTTAATTGTCCGGCTTCCTGACTCAAAGACGCGATGATTTTGTTCTTTTCGTTCACCTCATCCCGCAAAGCAACATTTTGATGCTTCAGGAGATCGCAAAGAGCAATCAGTTGCTTCATCCTGTCCTCAAATTCAGCGAGTAATTTCTCCTGAGTGCCTGCCATAAACAATATAAAACTCTTCACAAAAGTAAGGATAGATTATGAATAAACAAAATTATAAAGACTAATAATTCGGCTTTTTGTTACAGATTGTTAAGGCTATCCAAAATCAATTGGGAGACCAAGGCTGAAAGCCTTAAATAACCCAGCCCAACACAGCGCGTTGAGAAAGAGAGCCAATGTGTTGATGGCGCAAAGCGACAACAATTTCATTATTCACATCAGCACATCATTTTGCGCCCTGAAAGGGGCAACATATCTTTATGCTGGGCTTACAGCTGGGGTGGCATAAATCGGCATTTATTGGAAAAAAAGTACCATCCTTAAAAATATGTTGACTGTAAATAGCTTACACTCAATTAAAAAACAAAGAATCCCGTTAGGGATTACCGCTCGGTAGAAAACAGTATGATGCCAAATTATCCCGCATTCCGTAGGAATGCATCCCCAAATAGCCAACAGGATACATTCCTACGGAATGTGTGAGGCTATACTGCGCTGATTTTTTCTACCGAGCGAATCATTCCTAACGGAATGAAAGCAGCGACTTTGTAGCTTTGTGTCTTTGCGTATCTTTGTAACATAAAGTTAGCGAAAATACATGGTTTTACTAACTGCAATTAGAATATTTACTGTATATAGGAGCTAAAAGTAATTCGGAAAACAATTATTACCTACAATCAGGAACAGCTATCAGGAGATATTGAAGTTGTACCCGTTTGGAAATATTTTTTTGAAGGTTGACGTGAAATTAGAACATTGAATGTAGAAAATCTTACCCGAACAAAAAAAGCAACCCAAAAGGTTGCTTTTTTATAGAAACTCCCCCTCGGGGGATTAGGGGGCTGTTTTTAATACCGTTTTCCAATCACTTCCCAGTCCAAAATCTTCCATATTTCGGCCAGGTGATCGGCCCGGCGGTTTTGGTAATCAACGTAATAGGCGTGTTCCCATACGTCAAAACCGAGTATTGGGGTCAGGCCTTTTGTTACGGGGTTGCCGGCATTGGCTTCTTTTTCGATGCTGAGTTTGCCGCTGGCATCTTTGGCCAGCCATACCCAGCCCGAACCGAATAAACCTACTCCGGCAGCGGTAAATTCGGCCTTGAATGCTTCAAACGAGCCCCATTGTTTGTTGATGGCTTCGGCCAATTTACCTGTTGGTTCGCCACCGCCTTTGGGGCTGAACGACAGGAAGTACAGGTTGTGGTTCAGGGTTTGACCGGCGTTGTTGAAGATGGCGCCCTCGCTTTCTTTCACGATGGTTTCGAGTGCGGCATTTTCAAATTTTGTACCTTCTACCAGTTTATTCAGGTTGGTAACGTAGGTCTGTAAATGCTTTCCGTAATGGAGGTCGATGGTTTGTTTGCTGATAACCGGTTCTAATGCGTCTGCTGCGTAGGGCAGTTGAGGTAATTCAAATTTCATGATTCGTTCGTTTTTATTGTTAGTACTATTATTATTGTTGGATTCTTTGCTGTTGTCCAGAGCCAATATCGGCCCTACAGAAAGGAAAGAGACCGATACGATTGCCAATATAATTCTTTTTCTGTTCATAAATGTGTGATTTTGATTATCTACTCTTTATTTATTAAACGTTCCAAACGCGAATATGTTTTAGATTTTATGCGAAATCTTAATAGATTCTTTCTAAGAGCTGATAGATGAAGGTTTCGGGTTCAATTTTATATAAAATTTTAGTACTACTGTTACGGATGAGATTCCGACCAAAGGAAAGAATCTCCTGCTCATATCAGCAACTTTACAGAAAGGCATAAGCAGTAAAATTTTTCATGCGTTTGCCCTGCCCCTGCGGGGAGGTTGGAGGGGCTTTTAATAGTTTGGAATAAGTTTCAATTTGTAGGTATCCTCGTAAGGTTCAAAGTGATGGTCATTAGTAATAAGAGGAGTTTTTTCTTTGATAGCTTGAGTAAGTATCATCAAGTCATTATAATCTAAATCCTTATCTAACAAGTCGATGGAATAAAATAAATCCATATGAGGCTTATCAAAATAAACGACTTCCTCTATGAGTCGATTAATGTCCTTAAGTAAATCTTCAAATGACTTATATTTACGTAATTCATCTATTTTGCCACGCTTGAACAAATAAAAAATCTCCATGATTACAACAGAACTCGCAAAAATAACAGTTCCGTAATCATTCAATATATCATAGACGCGACGAGATAATCGTTTATTAGGCTGAGAATCAAGTAACATTATCAAGATATTAGTATCTATATAATAACGTTTCATACGAACACAGATTCATCCAATACTCTAATAATACCATCAGGAAATTTTTTAATGAAGTCAGTTAATCTACCCGGAGGCAAATCATTCTGATTTTGGTATTTTTCTTTTACCTTCTTGGCTCTTACTTTTTGTTCTTTTACTTTTTCCATAGCTGTATGTTCTACTTATACAAAGATAAGTTATTCTTCGGGAATTTCAAAATAGTCTTTAAATTCTGATAGAGTGAGAATACCTCCTTTCTTCCTACCCGTGCAACGATTTATAAGTCTTTTCCAGCGTCTTTTTGTTATCGGCGACTATGAGCAGTTTATCGCCTTTTCGCATTTCGGTTTTGCCTTTCGGTATAAAATAATCCTCTCCGCGTTTTACCATAACAACCAGGGCTTCTGCCGGTAAGGGTAAGTCCATCAACCGGCTGCCATGCGCCAACGCATCTTCTTCCAACACCATTTCGGAAGTAACGGAGCCTATGTCCTCCGACATTTCGAGTTCAAACTCGTTCGATTTCTTCCTTGTTTTCGTTTCATTGACCAGTCCCAGCCAGCGGGCAACCGTATTTATCAACGTTCCTTGCAGCAATAACGAGAGCAGGGTGATGAAAAACACCACATTGAAAATAAAATGAGCGTGAGGAACCTCTGCCGTCAACGGATAGATGGCGAAAATAATCGGCACCGCTCCGCGCAATCCAACCCAGGAAATAAATACTTTATCTTTAAAGCTTATTTTCCGGAATGGGATAAGGCACAAAAACACGGACAACGGACGGGCTATAAAAATAAGGAAGAAGCCGACAACAAGTCCTATCGCCGCTATCGGCAATAATTCCTGCGGATTCACAAGTAATCCGAGCATCAGGAACACCGAAATCTGACTGAGCCACGACAAGGCATCGAAAAACCGGATAGACGAACGCTTATTGGCAAATTTTGAATTTCCGATGACAAAGCCCGAAACATAGATAGCCAGATAACCGTTGCCATATATAAAGTGTGTGAACGAAAAAATAAACAAACAAAAGGTCAGCAACAGAATCGGATAATAAGCCTCATTGCCAATCCTGACTTTATTCAGCACGTAGGCAGCAAGCTTACCTATTCCGTATCCGGCAATCGTACCGAGAATCAATTGCAATAATATTGAACCTATTACGGGCAGGAGAAGAAAATCATCCGTACTTTCTTGTATTATACTTATAAATGTAATTGTCAGTACATAAGCCATCGGGTCGTTGCTTCCACTTTCTGCCTCAAGGGTTGGGGTCAGGTTATTTTTTAGTCTGACACCTTTTGAACCCAGTATGGCAAAAACCGAAGCCGAGTCGGTTGATGACAAGCAAGATGCAAACAACAAGGCTGTCATTAAGCCTATGCCGGCAGCCGGAATCATTTGTCCGCAAAGCCACCAGACAAAGAAACCCATTACGAATGCCGTTATCAGCACGCCGACCGTTGCCAACACAATACTTTGTGCAATAACCGGCTTAATATCTTCCATTTTGGTTTGCAGGCCACCCGAAAAAAGGATGATGCACAATGCAACCGTGCCAATTGTTTCGGCTACTTTCAGGTCGTTGAACTGAATAATGCCGATACCACCGCTACCAAAAGCCATTCCGACTGCAATAAAAAGCAACAAGGCCGGAACGCCAAAACGCCCGCCTATTTTCCCTACCGAGATGCTTATAAAAAACAACAATGACAATAACAAAAGAAAAAATTCGACACCCATAGTTCTTTTTAATTGAGAAACAACGTTCGCCCTTAGGCAATTGAAAATTGAGAATTGAGAATTAATTCTACTTTATTATCTGTTACAACCAACTTCGTGCTTCCGCCATGTAGCATTGGATAATTATCCTTGGTATGCCCAACCGGAAACCCGAAGGCTACAGGAATAGGCCGCTTTTCTACAACGCTTCTGATTGATTCGTAAACAGGGCGGTACATCAGCGGGTCTTCGGCGCAATCGGTAAAGCTACCTACTACCAGGCCCTTTATCCGGTCGAAAATGCCGGACAGTTTTAGTGTCCACATCATCCGGTCGATTTGATAGGCGCGTTCGCCAATGTCCTCTATAAACAAAATGCCATCCGAAGGAATCGTCAACTGATTGGTTGACAAAAGGCTGCAAAAGACTGCCAGATTACCGCCAAACAAAGTACCGTCGGCAACACCTTCAAGGTTCAGCGGATGACTTTCGACCACGTAACGGGGAATCTGTCCGAAAAGTATCTCTTTCAGATACATTGAAGATTTATCGCCTTCATTTTCGGATAAATGCCTGCACATCGGAGCATGTAACGATGCCATTCCATGACACAAAAATGCCTGATGCAGCGCTGTTATATCGCTATATCCAACAAGCCATTTGGGAGATGCCTTCAACTTCCGGAAATCCAAACCCTCCAGCAAATGCACCACGCCGTAACCACCCCGCGAACAAAATATCAGGCGATTACCGGCATCATCCATTGCCGTTTGAATATCCGCTAAGCGTTGCTCAACCGTTCCGGCAAAACGTCCGTTGTGGCCACGCGCATACGCCGCCACCTCTACGCGCAAGCCCCATTCTTCGAGAACAGACTTTGCCTTATCAATATACAAACTATCTATATTGCCCGAAGGAGATACTATTACAGCTTTATCGCCTTCCTTTAAAGGCTGTGGAATAAGATATTGAACCATACTTCCCAATAATTTAACAAAGGTATGAATTTTTGATTAAATTATTGTGCAGAAATTGGTTCAATATTGTAGGGAACTGTCTCGAAAGTATTTTTGAACGCAGATTACGCGAATTATTGCAATTTATTTATTGTTGAACTTCAATTAAATAAGAAAAAGATATAGTGGTTTATTTGCGTAATCTGCGTAATTCGCGTTCTCTGTGTATTGGGCGGGTATGGCATGGGCGCCCATGCTTGGGAGATTGCGGGTCGGAGCCCGCAATGACAGACACAGAAAAAGGGCGAAAATGTTTCGCCCCTACATTATTTTTTCGGTCGCGACACGCCGCGACCGAAAAAATAGTTTGATTTTACTTCAAATAATCCTTCAGCGGAATAGTGGAGGTTTTTAATCCATCTACTATACTTTGTGCATTGAGCAACGCACCTTTCAGGGATGTATGTGTGTGGTCGTTCTTAAAGTAAGTCGATACCGTATCCTTATCCAGCTTGTCGAGTTTGGCGGCTGAAATGGCGTTCAGGTCGATATAATACGCATCTGTCTGACGGGCAGCTTCTTTTGTCCAGATGCCGTAGGTCGTTGTGTTGCGTATAATTTTGCCGTTATCCGTCCATTGATTACGTGGAATATGGCTGAGAACAATCGGTATAGCGCCTTTTTCCTTGGCATCCCTGATAAATTTGCGGAGATACCAGCCAAAAGTATAAATCACCTGATTTTTGCCGGTCGCTTCCATCCGCAGCACCACACTTTCCTCGCCCGTACCGTTCAGTACGCCGCGTGCAGGTTTGGTATTGGCAGGGCCGCCATCGTTGTGTCCAAACTGAATCAGCACAAAATCGCCCGGGCGAAGCGCTTCATATACCTTATCCCAACGACCTTCATCCAAAAAAGTGCGGGTGCTTCTGCCGGCCATCGCCTGATTATCCACCGTTATTTTATTTTCGTCGAAGAAGCGTTGAATCACACTTCCCCATCCCCACATGTCGTCATCGTTTTTATCGGCATTTCGTACCGTAGAATCGCCGATGGTGAAAAGCACGGGCTTGTTCCCAACCCTCTTCGGGCTGTCATAAGGCGCTTTTGCCGGTTTCAGGAACGAGGTCAGCGCCAATCCCTGGTAACTGCGGATGCCCGATGCAGCCGATTCGGCATTGACGTATGCACCAAAAGCGCTGGTATGAATGCCATCAAGGTAGAACATATATTTCACCTTTTCCGGCCCAAAAACGTCATACTTCGAGGCGCTAATATCGTTGAGGTCGATAAACGGAACGCCCATTTCATCGGCAATTTGTTTCGCCCAAACGCCGTGAGTAGTCGAACGGTTAAACTTCTTTGTTTCGGCATTGAACGAATTGCGCGGAGTGATAGACATCAGTATGGGATGCGCGCCTTTCGCCTTTGTTTCCCGTATAAATTTGCGCATGTATTCGCCATAAGAAAACACAATCCGCTTCACGCCTGTTTCCTGAACGGTAACAACAATCGAATCTTTGCTGATGCCGGGAATGGAAGCGCGCGCACGACCCGTATCGTATGGGCCGCTGTCGTTATGTCCCAGTTCCACAATCACCCAATCGCCCGGGCGAATGCCCTCAAGCACAGGTTGCCAAAAACTTTCGTAAAATGTCCGGCTGCTCAAACCGCCCAATGCGTGATTTTCGACCGTAATTTTATCCTGATCGAAGAAATCGCCGGCATAATATCCCCATCCCCATTGGCCGTTATCGCCATTGCCTTTCGTTCCGGTACGCATGGTCGAATTGCCGACTAAAAACAAAACAGGATTATCGCCCTTTCGAGACGAACCGGCTACCGGTCGGGCAGTCATCACAATATTCAGACTGTCGAGCGTGTTGTCCACCACCTTGTTCTCGTCTTCCAACGGGCGAGGTACTACCTGTGTTTGTTTCTTTTGCCCGGTTGTGTTCTGTGCATCAGCAGCAGGGCAAATCAGTGCAGATGCAAATAATAAACAAAAAATAGTTTTTTTCATGTACTGTAAAATTAAACAAAGTAACAATAATTAGTGTATGTCGTACAAATGTAAATAGTTTATCTGTCTTACTAAAGTTTTTTTGAAAAAAAGTTTCAGGTTTCGTAGGGGCGCGATTAATCGCGCCCCTACAAACAGGTTCAAAAGTAGGGTCGTGGCGTGCCGCGACTATTTTTATTTCTGTCATTGCGGGTCGGAGCCCATGGCAAACGCATGAAAATTTTTAGAACCACTATTACGGATGAGATTCCTCCCTTTGGTCGGAATGACTCGCCTGTTAGTGGTTTAAGGGATGAGGAAGTGGCGGCAAAGCCGCCACTTCCTCATCCCCTCTCCCCAAAAGGAGACCGTCATTCCGACCAAAGGGAGGAATCTCCTGCCCATATCAGCAACTTTACCGAAAGGCATAAGCAGTAAAACTTTTCAGTCAAGCCCGCAAAAAACAGTAGTTGGGAGTGAGGAGTGGTCGCGGCACGCCGCGCCCCTACTTTTTGATATAAAAGCTAAATTCCGTGTTATTCCGTTATTTCCGCGTTTTCCGTGTGCTGATTCAAACTAAGACAATTTACCGGGCTAGCGATATATTAACTCCGCCCAGCACCGTAAAGCCCGGCATGGGGTATCCGCTCATGATTTCGTATTTCTTATCAGTCAGGTTTTCGCCTTTTACAAAGAAATCGAGGTAGTTGACAGGGCGATAAGAAACCTTGGCATTCAGCAAGCCGTATGTACTCTTTGTTGATGTGGCGGGCGCTATGGGCGTAGCGGCTGTTATGGACGAATACACCTCGTCAACGAATTGGTAACCGGCGCTCATATTCCATTTTTGCAAATGATAGCTTGCCGAAAAAAATGCCTTGTGCTTGGGCGCATACAGCAGGGCTTTGTCCGTATCGAGGTAGGAATAATTGCCGTGCAGGTAAAGGTTTTTTGTCGCGTGCCAATTAACAGCCAATTCAATTCCGCGGTTGAGAAAGTCGCCGGTGTTGACGTTCAGCGGATGCAGTATCGTGGGAGGCTGCGGTGGTTGTACTACAATCAGGTTGCTGCCATCGGCAATAAATCCGGTGAATTCGGCTGATAAGCGTCCGTCAAGAAACTTCTGTTCAACCGACAATTCATAATTAACCATGCGTTCGGATTTTAGATTGGGATTGTGCGGTGGAAACAAATACAAATCCTTGATGGTTGGATTGCGGAATCCTTTTGCCACCGAGCCTTTTACGACTGTATTGCTGCACGGGCGGTAGGCAAATCCTATTTGCGGAATCCATTCGCTGCCGGCTACTTCGTTGTGGTCGAGGCGCAAACCGCCGTTCAGGGTCAGTTTTTCAAATAAAGTTTGCTGCACTATCAGGTATCCGGCAATTTCATAAATTGTGGTATCGACAACCGTTAAATCGGGACTTCCGTTCACAAATTCAGTCAGCACTCGTCCGCCGAAGCTTTTAAAATCAACCCCGGCAGTAATAATATTCCCCTCGAAAGGCCGGAAGTTCTGGTACAGCAGCGCTCCAAAATTCCGGTCATTTGAGTGGAAGCGAGTAGGTAGCGGAGAACCGCCATTTTTTAGATAGCCCTCATTTATTTTGTGTTCGCCCCAGTTATAGAACAGTTTTAATGCGCCGTCATTCTGTCCAGACCGGTTTTCGAGTGTGGCGGAAGCAACTCCTCGAAGAATGTCGGCAATATTATCAATCACCGGTGCGCTGATTGTTCCCGGATTCAGGGCTTTGTAGGATGCAATGCTCACATCGCCCCACAGCCTGATATTCTCCGAAAAATTATAGCCCGACCGTGCATAGCCATTCGTGATTTTGAAATCCGAATTGTCGCGGTGTCCGTCTGTTTGGTCGTGGTTGATAGAGACAAAACCATCGTATTTGCCTTTTCTCAGACCGGCATTGGCCATGTATTTCTGCGTGTTGTGCGACCCGTACATCAGCCGTCCGTTGGCATTCCAACCATCACGATTTTGTTTGCGGGTAATAATGTTGATAACGCCGCCCATGGCATTGCTCCCGTACAAGATAGACCCGGGGCCACGTATCACCTCCACTTTTTCCACATCCGAAGCCACGTAGGCATCGGGCAGGTGGTGCCCCATAAGCCCCATGTATTGTGGATGCCCATCTATCAAAACCAATACCTCGGTGGTGGGAGAACCGCCAACTCCGCGCATACTGATACCGCCCGATGCGCCCGACGATACGCCGAAGCCGGTTACGCCACGCTCGGTAATAAACATGCCGGGAATCCGTTCCGACAAAACCGGCAGCAAGGCCGATTCGCTGCTTTCTTCTATCTCGGCGCGGCTGACAACCGAAATGGTCATGGGCACATTGTTCCGGTTCACTCCGGTGCGTGCGCCTGTAACTACTACCTCGTTCAGGATAAGGGTATCTCTCTGTGCATTAGCTACTAACGAACAGGCAAACAGAAGAGCAACGGTAGATAAATGTTTCTTATGCATAAAAATTATCGTGTTATGAATTTATAAAATCATGTTACTGTATGGTTAAAAAAATAATTACCGGTTGTTCAGGTATTCGTCATCGGCCCGGGTCATAATCAACTTGCCGTGCAGCATTCCTTTCCGGGTAATTAATTTATCCGATAATTCGGTCAACCGGTACGATTTCCCTCTTACGGCAACAATGTCGAAGCATATTGTTTCGGAGATAAAAAAGTGCTGCACCGATAAAATATCCTGGCAATAATCTTGTTGGATACCGGCAATTTTAGCAATTAAATCGCGCTTGTTGGGGTTATATACCAAAATAATAGCGCCTGCAACAATGTTGTTGCACTGCCACTTTTTTTCCACAATGTTGCGCTCTATCAGCTGCCTGACAGCCTGCGAACGATTCGGAAAGTTGTTCACTAACACATAATTGTCCAAGGCCTCCAACAGGTCATTCTCCAACGATACGCCAAAACGTGATACAGGCATGGTGTTACTTTTTTACAAAATCGTGCACAAATATAGGTATAATTTTATTTTTAAATGCCTTATTAGTTGTATTTCTCGCACAAAAACCTTAATATTGTGGCTAGCTTTTTTATAGGGCGAAACCTTTGAAACAGGTACATTAATCTAACATCTTGAAAAAAAACTATGAGTAAATTTTTTTTATCAACAACTGCAACCCTTCTGTTGCTGGCTTGCAGTTCTTTATCTTGCGGACTTTGGGGGGCTCCCGGCGATAAACCTATCGACAGGGAAGCGCTTGTTCGCCGTCATTCGGTACATGTTACCTCGCTCGACCCCGAAAGCGCATTGACTGTGGGAAACGGCGATTTTGCCTTTACGGTGGGCGCAACCGGCCTGCAATGTTTCGAACAATTGTATTGGGAAAAAGGAATTCCCACCGAAACGCTTTCGGCTTGGGCCTGGCACTCGTTCCCCAATACCGAGGGATACCGCTTCGAGGAAACGATGAAGTTGTACGATTTTCACGGACGGAAAATCCCTTTTGCCGCTCAGGAAAAAACGCCTGCCGGACAGTATTACCGGATTAATCCGCATCCTGCCGCACTGGGTCAATTGTCCTTTATTTATGATGGACGCGAACTCGGCCCGGACGATATTGTGGAAATCGACCAAAGCCTCGATATGTGGACGGGGATAGTGTCGAGTTATTATGCGCTCGATGGAACGCCTGTTGAGGTGAAAACCGTTGCCCATCCCAATCGCAGCCTGGTTTCGGTAGCCGTTCGCTCCGAATTGCTTCTGACGGGAAAGCTGGAGGTTCGGTTTCATTTTCCGTATGCCTACAAGGCCAGCGTGAAAAACCGGCCGCCGCTCATTTGGGATCAGCCGGAAGCGCATACGACTGTTGTTGCCAAACAAACGAAGAATTCGGCGATTCTTTCGCGCCGGATTGATTCGTCGGCTTACAGTGTATCCATTGGCTGGAACGGGAATGCCAATTTGCTGAAGGTGGCTCCTCACGATTTTCGCTTGCGTGCCGAAGCCGGTAAAACCCGGTTGCTGAGTTTTTCCTGCGAATTTTCGCCTGAAGCAGTTGCTGAGGACAAATTACCCTCTTTTGAGGACACTCGCACGGCCAGCATAGAGGGCTGGAAGGATTATTGGACAAAGGGTGGGGTGGTTGACCTGTCGCTCAGCGCCGATCCGCGTGCGCTTGAGTTGGAACGCCGTATTGTTCAATCGCAATACTTGCTCAAGGTTAATTACGCAGGTAGTTTTCCGCCTTCGGAGTGTGGACTTGTTACGCCTACCTGGTATGGCAAGCACAATGCCGAGGTTTACTTGATTCACTCTGCTCATTTTTACCAGTTTGGACATGCCGAATTGCTCGAGAAAGGACTTTCGTGGTATCAAAAAATACTTCCGTTGGCCTTGGCCGATGCGAAGAGTACAGGTTGGGAAGGCGCCCGCTGGCCAAAAATGGCCGGTATTGATGGCCGACCGACACCGGGTGGAATCAATCCCTTTATTATTTGGAATTTTCCCAATCCTATTTATCTTTGTGAACTTGTTTACCGGGCAAAACCCACAAAAGAAACATTGGCGCAATACAAAGACATGGTGCTGGAATCGGGCAAGTTTTTGTCGTCGTATGCCACTTATGATAAGGCGAACGACCGCTATGTGCTGGGGCCTCCACTCAAAGCTTCGTCCGAAAATTCATCGGAGAGTGAAACATGGAACCCGACTTTTGAACTGGCGCTTTGGTACTATGGTTTGCAAACAGCGCAGGAATGGCGCATTCGCCTTGGCATGGAACCCGATGCACGTTGGGCGGACATTCTGAAAAAACTCTCCAAACCCACGGTGGTGGAAGGGAAGTACGTTGAATTGGAAACCGAACCGGATATTTATAAAAAACAGGGAGGCGTTCCTTCTTCCATGATATACGCGCTTGGTTATGTACCTGAAACGCCTCTGATAGACGTTGGTATTATGCGTGCAACATTCGACGAAGTAAACCGGCGCAGTCCGAACGGCCTCGACCGTTGGGTGAGCTGGGCAATGGGACAGGCTGCCAATACGGCTGCCCGTCTTGGCGAGAATGAAACGGCGGTGGATATTGTTACCAACGCAGCGCCCAAAGCCCGTTTTATGCCGCAAGGTTACGTTCGGCGTCCGGCAGAGCCCGATGGATGCCCGGCTTATATGCCGGTAAACAGTTCATTCCTCAACGCTATCGGATTGATGGCCGGAGGTTGGGATGGAGCGCCCGAAGGCGCCGCCCCGGGTTTCCCGAAGAACGGCAAATGGGTGGTACGCGCCGAAGGATTATGTCCGATGCCGTAACCCATCCCCGTAGGGGGGATCTAAAGCCTCCCCTACGGGGAGGTTGGAGGGGCTTTTAATTATATTTATTCACCAATTATACAAAAAGACATGAAAGTATTAAAATTAGCGTCATTATCGTTGTTCATTGTTTCAATGACATTGTTATTTACAAGTTGTGATAAGGGAAAATCGCTACTTATTAAGCAAACAGCCGAGGAAGTAAACAAAGCCTGCCCCATGTCGGTGGATTACATGACAACTCTTACAAGTTGCGAATTTGTCCCCGACAAAACATTGAAGTACAATTATACCGTAGATACGGAAGCAGCAGATTTGGGCGATTTGACTGAATTTAAGGAACAGTTGGAAATCATGATTGTCGCTCAGATGAAACAGTTGATGAATCAGGAATCGTCAAAGGCTTTAAAGCTGCTGGACCCGACTATTGTGCATAGCTATAAAAATAAAGCCGGCGAACTGATTACGGAAATAACCGTTACTCCCGAAATGTATAACAGTTCGGCTCCGGTTGCTCCATCAACGGAGGCTGATGTTGAGGAATAAATAAAATTTCCTACATTTGTCCTAGAAAACCGTTTAAATGAGAGTGTAGAGACGTGTCATCCCGTGCTTGACACGGGATCTCCTAACAGAGGTTCAAACATTCTGCCTTTGTTAGGAGATTGCGGGTCAAGCCCGCAATGACAAACTTAGAAAAAAAAGGTTTTAGCTACACTATCATTTAGATAGTTCCTTATTTTGATAAAAACCGGAAAATGAATAATTACGGATTTGTACGGGTTGCCTCGGCAATACCCCGTGTTAAGGTGGCCGATTGCGACTACAATACGGATGAGATAATAAAGCTTATAGCGGAAGCGGAGAAAAAAAACGTTTCAGTCGTTGTTTTCCCCGAAACTTGTATCACTTCCTATACTGCCGAAGATTTGTTTCATCAACGCCTGTTGCTTGATGAGGCCTTGTTGTCGCTGGACAGGATACGCCAAAAGTCATCGGCTTGGGATATTGTCGCAATGGTGGGTATGCCTCTCGAGATTGGCAGTAACCTGTATAATGTGGCGGTTGTTGTTCAGGGGGGTAAAATAGCAGGTGTTGTGCCTAAAACATTTCTGCCCAATTACGGCGAGTTTTACGATAAACGCTGGTTTAGTTCGTCGAGGGAACTCAACCAGAATACCGTTGAATTGTGCGGACAAACTGTTCCGGTGGGCATTGATATTATTTTTCAAACTCCCGACCTGAAGTTTGCCATCGAATTGTGCGAAGACCTTTGGACGCCTGTTCCGCCCTCCGGTATCCATTCGCTTTATGGCGCCGAAGTTATTTTCAACTTGTCGGCCAGCAACGAAACGACAGGTAAGCACCTCTATCGGAAAAATTTGGTCAGCCAGCAATCGGCGCGCTGTATAGCCGGTTATGTTTATGCCTCTGCCGGTAATGGCGAATCGACTACCGACCTTGTTTTCTCGGGCAGTAGCCTGATTGCGGAGTATGGACAGATTTTGGCCGAAGGAGAACGCTTCTCGTTTGAAAGCCAGTTGACTGTTGCCGATGTGGACGTTGACCGGTTGAGGAACGACCGGATAAAAAACAAATCGTTTACCACCTCCGAGTACGATAAATGGGGGAAGGCCAGCTACCGGATTATTAAATTAGCTGTGCCCGAAAAGGATAAAAAGCCGGATGAATTTCCGCTGAACAGATGGGTGAACCCTACGCCTTTTGTCCCGTCGCCTGAAGAATTGAACGAACGCTGCTCGGAGATTTTCGCTATTCAGGTTGGGGGCTTGGCCAAACGCTTGTTGCATGTCAATGGCTGTTCGGCGGTGATTGGCGTTTCGGGCGGATTGGATTCTACCTTGGCGCTGCTGGCGCTTGCCAAAACATTCGATAAGCTGCGTATTCCGAAGGAAAATATCACAGGCATCACCATGCCCGGATTCGGTACTACCGGACGCACCTACAACAATGCCATTGCCTTGATGCGCTCGTTGGGAGTAACGGTCAAAGATATTCCGATAAGGGATGCGGTGGCGCAGCACTTCAAGGATATTGAACAGGATGACGCCATCCACGATATTACATACGAAAATTCGCAGGCGCGCGAGCGGACACAGATACTGATGGATTATGCCAATAAGGTGAACGGCTTAGTCATCGGTACGGGCGATTTATCGGAACTCGCACTGGGATGGTGCACCTACAACGGCGATCACATGTCGATGTACGCCGTCAATTCGGGCATACCGAAAACCTTGGTAAAAACCTTGGTGAAGTGGGTTGCCGACACACAAATGGATGAAAATTCCAAAGCCGTTTTGCAGGATATAATTGATACGCCCATCAGTCCCGAACTGCTACCGGCCACCGAAAACGGGGAGATAGCACAAAAGACGGAAGATACGGTTGGCCCCTATATTCTGCACGATTTTTTCCTATACAATATAATGCGTTTTGGCTTTGAACCGAAGAAAGTATATTATCTGGCCAAACACGCCTTCCGGGGCGAATTTTCGGATGAAGTTATTCTGAAATGGCTGAAAGTATTCTACCGCAGGTTTTTCACCCAGCAATTCAAACGCTCGTGTATGCCCGACGGCCCCAAAGTAGGTTCAATAAACCTCTCGCCAAGAGGCGATTGGCGGATGGTAAGCGATGCATGTTATGCGCTTTGGTTGAAACAACTGGACTGATGTGTTGATGTGCTGATGAAAATAATGTGCTGATGTGCTGGTGTGTTGATGAAAATAATGTGCCAATGAGAATAATGTAGGGTCGTGGCGTGCCGCGACCATTTTTATTTTTGTCATTGCGGGCTTGACCCGCAATCCCCCAAGCGCGAGTAGAGTCTCCTAAATTTTGTTCCATACTCGGGAGATTGCGGGTCAAGCCCGCAATGACAAAATAAGGGTACAAAACAGGGGCTGTCTCGAAAGTATTTTTGAACGCGAATTACGCAGATTACGCGAATTATCGTAATTCATTTATTGTTGAAATTCAATTAGATAAGAAAAAGATATAGTGGTTTATTTGCGTAAATTTGTGTAATCTGCGTAATTCGCGTTCTTTTGAGACAGCCCCTTATTATTCTCATCAGCACATTAGCACATCAACACATCAGCACATTGTTTCACTGAGCATTCTCAAATTGCTTCAGGAAGCGTACATCGTTTTCGGAGAACATGCGCAGGTCTTTTACCCGGTATTTGAGGTTGGTTATGCGTTCAATTCCCATTCCCAGAGCGTATCCGGTATATACTTTGCTGTCGATGCCGCAGTTTTCCAGCACATTGGGGTCAACCATGCCGCAACCCAGAATTTCGACCCAACCTGTGTGCTTGCAGAACGGACAACCTTTGCCACCGCAGATGTTGCACGAAATATCCATTTCGGCGCTAGGCTCGGTAAATGGGAAGTAGGAGGGGCGCAGGCGTATTTTGGTGTCGGCGCCGAAAAGTTCCTTGGCAAAAAACATGAGTACTTGCTTCAGGTCGGCAAAAGATACGTTTTTGTCGATATACAGCGCTTCTACCTGATGGAAGAAACAATGGGCGCGGTACGAAATGGCTTCGTTGCGATACACGCGACCGGGGCAAATGATGCGTATCGGAGGCTGCTGTTTTTCCATGATGCGGGTTTGAACCGATGAGGTATGCGTGCGCAACAGTATTTCGGGATTGCGTGCGATGAAGAATGTGTCCTGCATATCTCGCGCCGGATGATCTTCGGCAAAGTTGAGCGACGAAAATACGTGCCAGTCGTCTTCTATTTCGGGCCCCTCGGCAATAGAGAAGCCGAGCCGGCGGAAAATATCGCAGATTTCCTTCTTCACCAGCGACAAGGGATGACGAGTACCCAGCTGCACAGGATATGCCGTGCGGGTCAGGTCGATAAAATCTTCCGAGGAATTGGTGTTCTCGAATGCATCTTTCAGTTCGTTGATGCGTTCCTGCGCTTTTTCCTTGAGCTGGTTCAGTTTTATCCCCAGTTCCCTTTTCTGCTCGGAAGCAACATCCCTGAAATCGTTCATCAAAGAAGAAATCTCCCCTTTCTTACTCAGGTATTTGATGCGCAAAGCCTCTATATCTTCGGCTTTTTCAACCTTGAGGCTCTCTATTTCGGCCAGTAGCTTGTTTATTCTATTAATCATCGTACCGATACTTTATCATTTGTTTTCAGCTGCAAAAATACATTTTTCTTTCCTAAAATAACATGCAATGCCCGAAAAATGAATAGACATACCGTTTATTTGATAATTAATGCCTGTTTTTGTTTAACTAAGATTTGGATTATAGAAAATAATCTTCTACTTTTGCAACCGCTAAACGAGAGATGGCGGGATAGCTCAGCTGGTTAGAGCGCATGATTCATAATCATGAGGTCCCGGGTTCAAGTCCCGGTCCCGCTACTTGAAAACAAGAGGCTTGCAAGATGTTGCGAGCCTTTTGTTTTTTTGTTTGCATGTAATTTGCATGAAAAGACGAGTTTTTTCCGTAGGTTTTAAAAGGAATTTTACCGGAAGATGTAAGTTTGTACATCTTCGCTTTGGAAGTCGGATAACCGTGTTCCCGAAGCAAATCAAGGGCGGCGGGGCATGTTATTTCAATTTTTCTTTGGCTTTATCGGTCAAATGATAACCGCCTGTTTTCGATGCACCTCGAAATTCAACAATTTCCTTTTTTCGCAGTAACCGAAGATGGCGTTCAACAGTTCTCAAGCTTTTATTAATTCGAGATGCAATTTCAACTGCATTTAATCCAGAAACATTTAGCAGGATATTAACAATGTCATTTACACCGTCATTTACACCGCCATTTACACCCTCACGGATAAGAATTTTTATTTTATCTGGCTGGTTTTCTTGTAAAAACTTCCTCTTTTAAGTTAAATATTGCCGAATTAAGGAATATTAGTACCCCCCCCCCCCAGTTAATTTTTATTAACAAAGTTAACAAGCCATTTATAAGTACTTTTGTAGCGAAACTAGATATATTCCTTTTTTATTTATATGAAATCTAACAGTACTACACAAGAGATCCTTATACAGGTGTTTCTAGCCTTGGTTATGATTGTTGTATTTGGCTCGTGTAACGGATATAAGCAACTCCCATATCTTAAGAATGCTTCAACAACCTCTCCCGAAACGTTATCAGAAATAGCTCAGGTGCATGAAGCCAAAATAATGCCCAATGATATATTGAGCATTACGGTCAACTCTACTGCTGCCGGGGCGGCAACAGATTTCAATCTGCCGCTTGTTCCCAGCGCCGTAAATACCGCAGTCCAAACTACGGTAAGTTCATCTAGCGGCGGAAGTGGAAGTTTACAGAACTATTTGGTAGATAAGGACGGGAAAATAAACTTCCCTGTATTGGGCGAACTGAAATTAAGCGGAATGACACCCAAAGAAGCTCAGGAACATTTGGTTTCACTCATCTATCCGCGCTACTTGTCCGAAAAACCTGTTGTGAATGTTCGCTTCGTTAATTTTGGAGTTTCTGTTTTGGGCGAGGTTGTCAGGCCTGGTATTTACAACTCGGCAAACGGACAAATGACTATATTGGATGCCTTGGCCGCGGCCGGTGATATGACCATTTATGGTAAAAGAAACAACGTGTTATTGGTCAGAACGCTCGAGAATGGCGAAATAACTACACATAGAATAGATATGCAGGACGAAAACCTGCTACAAAATAAGGAACTTTTTTACCTGCAACAAAATGATAAGTTGTATGTAGAAACAAACAGAGCGAAGGGGAATAACTCAAACTTCGGTACTTTTGAATCGATAAGCCTGTCGGCTATATCCATTGTAATTTCTGTAATAGCTATCTTAACTCGTTAAAATGGAAAAAGTTAACAACCCGAAAAAAGTGAATGATACAAGCTCTGCAACCGATATTGTATTCGATTATTTGCGTTACTGGAAATGGTTTATTGTATCTGTTGCCGTATGTCTTTTTGCTGGAGCAGCAATTATTCTTGTAACACAAAAACAATACAAAACCTCTCTGTCAATTTTATTGAATGAAGATAAAAGTAAAGGTGGCGGTATTGCCTCATTCGATTTGGAAGCGCTTGGATTACAATCGACTACGAGCAATATAGAGAATGAGATTGCCATACTGTCTTCCCCCGATTTAATGCAGTCGGTAGCCGATTCGTTGAACCTGCAAACGACCTATTATGTAACAAACCGGTTCAGGAAATATGAACTCTATGGCGAATCGCCGTTTTATGTCGGTCTTGAATCGGCTGATAAAGCAAAAATTGGTCATGCCGGTTTCTACATACAGCAAGAAGGAACCGAATATGAAGTAAAAGGCACATACGAAAACAAGGATATAGATGAAAAATTGCAGTCCCTGCCTGCTGAACTAAAATTGGATGAGGATGTGATTCTCAACATCCAATTGACAGGAAAGAATGTTATTGACGGAGAAAAGTACCATGTTCAGGTAAACAACATAAACTCAACGGCTTTATCGCTGTGCAGTGAATTATTGGTGTCTCCAACCACTAAATCATCATCGGTGTTGAATGTAAGTATTACCGGCAATAATACGAGAAAAGGAGCGGCGGTACTCAGGGAACTGGTGAAGCAGTACAACGAGTTGGACGTTAAAGTGAAAAACGAGATAGCTTACAATACGGCCATTTTTATCAACGACCGGCTTAAAGATATATCCGTAGAACTGGGTAGCGCTGAGGCCGATGTAGTAAGCTTTAAGCAAAAGAATCGAATTGCGAATCTGAGCGTAGAGGGTCAAATGTTTATACAACAAGCCGGGGAGAACGAACAGAAATTGATGGATGTTGAAACCCAACTGAACATTATTTTGTGGGTTGAACGCTTTGTAAACGATCCGGCAAACAGGTATGCAGTTATACCCAATATCGGCATATCGGATGCAGGCCTTATACAGATAATAAACGAGTACAACACTAAACTGCTCGCCTCCGAAGTGCAACTGAAAGGTATGGGTGAGGAAAACCCCATCCGTATAAAGCTGACCGAAGACCTCAACAATATACACAGCAGCATATCAAGCTCGCTAAAGAATGTAAAGCAAACGTACAATGTAACCAAAAAAGATTTGTTGACCCAGGCATCCCATACCAAGTCGCGGATTTCGTCAGCGCCCGAACTGGAAAGGGGACTTATAGCAAAAGAACGCGAACAAGCCATCAAGCAAAACCTGTTTTTGTTTCTGATGCAAAAAAGAGAGGAAACAAACCTCACAATTGCATCAACAGCAAATAAGGCGCGCATTATAGTTTCGCCACAAGAAAAAACCTTACCCATAGCGCCAAAATCCCAGGTAATTCTTTTGGCTTCGCTGATTTTAGGCTTTTTGTTGCCCATAGTTGTTATTTATGTCATGAATTTGTTCAAGACACAAATCAAAAACAAAAAAGAACTGGAGGCCTTGTCCGATGTTTCTGTCATAGGTCAGATTTCCAGAAACGAAGATAAAGATCCGGTGATTGTTCAAACGGATAGCAAATCGAGAATAGCAGAAGCATTTCGCTCGTTGAGGAACAGCCTCAACTGGGTATTAAAAAACAAAGGGAATAAACTGATTTTGGTAACCTCTTCGGCATCGGGCGAAGGGAAAACCTTTATCAGTATAAATTTGGCAGTTAGCTTCGCCTTGTCGGGGAAAAAAGCGCTTTTGATAGGTGGCGATATACGGAATCCGAGATTGGCTGAATACATAAAAACAACTGCAGTGAAGGGCTTGAGCGATTATTTAGTAGCGGAAGATAGCTGGAAGAATTATGTAAATAATTCGGACTTGCACGATAACCTGCAACTAATGACAGCAGGAACAATTCCTCCCAATCCAAACGAATTATTGATGAGTCCGCGCCTGAAAGAATTTCTGGAGGAAGCGAAAAATGAATACGATTTTGTAATAGTTGACACGGCGCCCGTAGGTTTGGTGTCCGACACCTACCTGATGGATGAATCGGCTGATGTAAGCCTGTATGTAGTGAGGGAGGGTGTTACTAACAAAGCGGCGGTCGATTTTATAAACGCACAGAAAGAAGAAGGGAAACTAATAAATATGTATCTGGTACTCAACGATTCCCGTTCGGGAGGCGGCTATGAGTACGGATACGGCGGGTATGGTTATGGAAAGTATGGATATGGAGGATATGTTTATGGAAATAAATCTAAATAATACGAAAATACTGGTTACGGGAGGCGCCGGATTTATCGGCTCTAATCTTTGCGAGGAATTGCTTAAGCACAATTGCGAGGTGGTGTGTCTGGATAATTTCTCGACCGGAAAAGTAGAGAATATAATACCTTTGCTCAGCCACAAAAACTTCCGATTGGTTGTTGGCGATATACGCAACTACGAGGATTGCCTGAAAGCAGTAGAAGGAATTGATTATGTTTTGCACGAAGCGGCTTTAGGCTCTGTTCCCCGTTCGATAAAAGACCCGGTAACCAGCAATGATGTCAATGTTTCGGGTTTCCTGAACATGCTTGTTGCAGCCAAAGAAGCAAAAGTGAAACGCTTTATCTATGCCGCCAGTTCCTCCACTTACGGCGATTCGGCATCCTTGCCCAAAGTGGAAGATGTGATAGGGAAACCGCTGTCGCCCTATGCCATAACAAAATATGTAAATGAACTTTATGCGGACGTATTTTCACGCACATACGGGATGGAATGTATAGGATTGCGCTACTTCAATGTATTCGGACAGCGGCAAGACCCCAATGGCGCTTATGCAGCCGTCATCCCCTTGTTTGTGAAGAAACTGATAAATCACGAATCGCCCGTCATAAACGGAGACGGGGAGTATTCGAGGGATTTCACCTATATAAAAAATGTGGTTCAGATGAATCTGCTCGCTCTTACGACAGCGAACAAAGCGGCGTTGAACACCGTGTATAACACAGCCTTTGGTGAGCGGACTACACTGAATCAACTGGTTGGTTATTTGAAAGAATACCTGAGCGCGTACGACCCTGAGATTGGAAAGGTAGAAATTATTCATGGGCCGAACAGGGTGGGGGATATTCCGCATTCGTTGGCCAGTGTAGATAAAGCGAAAGCCTTGTTGAATTATGACCCTCAATACAGTATGAAGAAGGGATTGCAAGAGGCTGTAAATTGGTATTGGAATAACTTAAAATAGAAAATGGATAAAATAAAGATTGCTATCGTTGGCTTAGGTTATGTGGGATTGCCACTTGCCCGGCTGTTTGCAACAAAGTACGCCGTTGTGGGTTTTGATGTAAACAAAGCCCGTGTAAATGAGTTGATGTCGGGTAACGACCATACCTTGGAAGTAGAGGCCGACATACTTCGGGCTGTATTGAAAAAAGAAGCCGGTGATAACACCGGATTATTCTGCACTTGCAACCTGGACGATATTAAAGATTGCAACTATTATATAGTAACCGTCCCAACGCCGGTGGATAAAAATAACCGTCCCGACCTGACCCCCTTGGTGAAAGCCAGCGAGACAGTAGGAAAAGTAATCGGCAAAGGAGACGTCGTTATCTATGAATCAACGGTATATCCTGGCGCTACCGAAGAAGATTGCATTCCGGTGGTAGAAAAAACATCGGGATTGAAATACAATGTTGATTTCTACGCCGGTTATTCTCCCGAACGGATAAACCCCGGCGACAAGGAGCATACCGTAGAAAAAATCAAGAAAGTAACTTCCGGTTCAACCCCCGAGACAGGCGAAAAAGTGAATGCGCTCTATTCATCAATTATTAAAGCCGGAACGCATCTGGCTCCGACCATTAGGGTGGCAGAAGCAGCAAAAGTTATCGAAAATTCGCAACGCGATATTAACATTGCCTTTGTAAACGAACTAAAGAAAATATTCGACCGCATGAGCATCAACACCAACGATGTGTTGGCGGCAGCAGGCACAAAGTGGAACTTCCTCCACTTCAAACCGGGACTTGTAGGCGGGCATTGCATCGGCGTTGACCCCTATTACCTCGCCCAAAAAGCGCAGGAATACGGCTATCATCCCGAAATTATTCTTGCCGGCAGACGCATGAACGACAGCATGGGCGAATATGTAGCCAGCGAGGTGGTAAAGAAAATGATAAAGCAAAGCATCCAGGTAAAAGGCTCGAACATACTGGTGTTAGGTATAACATTTAAAGAGAACTGCCCCGATGTACGCAACACCAAAGTAGTGGACGTCATCCGCGAACTAAAAGAATACGACACCAACATCACCATCTACGACCCCTGGGCAAACCCCGCCGAAGTGAAGCATGAATACGGCTTGGATATTCTGACTGAAATGCCTGGCGGGAAGTTTGATGCTGTGGTTTTGGCTGTTGGGCATCGGGAGTTTGAGGGGATGGAGATAAAAAGTATAATATACAAATTAAAATAGATTGAAGAATAGTTTAAAAACTAATGTTATATGGATGTTTATAGGCAACAGTCTATACGCATTTATGCAATGGATACAACTTTCTATTATTGCAAAACTATGTTCTCCTATAGTTTTAGGTTCATATACATTAGCTTTAGCTATAACAGCTCCGATATTTCTCTTTCTAAGTTTTCAATTAAGATCATTAATTGTTACTGATTCAAAGAAAGAATGGAATTTTTCCAGCTATTTTATGCTCAGGTTCATCTCTTTAGGAATAGGAGTCATTTTTATAATAGGATATATTCTAATAAGAGAAAGTGAATTTAAAATACTATTTTTAATTGCAGTACTTAAAATAGTTGAAGGATTTGCAGAAATATTTAATGCACAACAGCAACTTATGGAAAAGATGCATAATGTTGCAAAATCTCTTATTCTAAAAGGGATATCTGCAACAACGGCTATCTTCATAGGTGTCTTTTTTTTCAAATCATTACCTATTGGTTTAGCTATTGCTATATTTTTGAACTTATTCGTTTTATATTATAATGACTATTTGAACTGTAAAAGGCTCTACGAAAAAGAAAGTTTATTTAATTTTCGAAATCTAAGATTAAAATCGCTATTTATCAAATCACTCCCCCTTGGAATTGTCATGTGTATAATATCTTTAAACACAAATATATCTAAATATATGACTGAATATTTTTTAGGAACAGAAAAGCAAGGTATATATTCTACAATAGCTTATTGTTTAGTTTTAGGAAATTTTGTAAATGCAGCAGTTGGTCAATCATTTTCTCCACGTATGAGTAGATATTATGCAGAAAACAAAACAATTGATTTTAAAAAATTATGCATAAAGTATGTTGGAGTTAATTTAGGAGTAGGAATCATTCTATCTATTATGTCATTAATTGGAGGTTATCATTTTTTAAAAATTATGTTTTCAGATTCTATTGCTAATTATTCAGGTCTATTTTCACTCGTCATGTTTTCTGGAATTTTTCTATACACAGCTTCTGCTCTAGGATATACCTTAACTTCAATGAGAATATTTAAAATACAACCATTCATAAATGGGATGGTAATGATTACAAATATAGTTGGTTGTTATTTTCTACTAAATAAATATGGTATCTATGGAGTTGTGTATGCGTCAATATTAGCATTCTCAATGCAAATTATAATTACATCTTGTTTTATATATAAAAATTATGATAAAAGTTGTTCACGTTCTAGGTCGATTAGATAGAGGAGGAATAGAAACATGGCTCAAAGATGTCATTCTCCATTATGATAGAGAAAATTTTCAAATGGACTTTGTTACGAATAGGCCAGGAGAAGGTGTATATGATGAAATAATTGTAGAAATGGGTTCTAAACTGAATCCCATTCTATTAGATAAAGGTATATGGAAGTTTTCAAGGGCTTTTTACAAATTTTTAAAAGCAGAGCAATATAATATTGTGCACGCACATTCTCATTTTTTTAGTGGATATATTTGTTTCATCGCTTTTTTAGCTGGAGTTTCATGCCGCATTAGTCATAGCCATAATGATACATCAAAAATAGATAGCAACTCTTTTTATAGAAAATGTTATATTGAGATTCAACGTATGCTTATCAATATTTTTGCAACCAAAAGGGTTGCATGCTCTGAGCCTGCAGGCAAAGCTCTTTTCAAAAATAAATCTCATGAAATAATACAATATGGGATAAACCTATCTAATTTTAAAAAAAAGGAAGATAATACACGAAGTAAGATACTTAAAGAGTTCAATTTACCCGAAAATGCATTTTTTATCGGACATGTTGGAAGTTTTAGTGAACAGAAAAACCATGACTTTTTAATTGATATTTATTTTCATATAAGTAAAGGAAATCCAAACATTTACTTGTTGCTTATAGGAGAAGGTAAGCTACAAGAAGATATCAAGAAGAAAGTTGGATCATTAAATTTAAAAAATGTTTTATTCTTAGGAGGGCGAAATGATGTAAATTTATTTATGAGCGAAATTTTCGATATTTTTCTTTTTCCTTCTTTGTATGAAGGATTGGGTATCGTTTTACTTGAAGCCCAAATGGCTGGGTTAAAATGTATAATATCGGATGTAATACCGCATGATGCTATTATAATCAAAGAAAATATTAGGAATCTATCTTTGAAAGACAATTCTCAGAAATGGGCAAATTCATTAATGGAAATGTTGGATAACAAAAATAATATTGATTACAATTCTATCGTTGATAAAATGTACAACAGTCCTTTTAATATTACAAATTCTGTAGCTTCTCTCGAAAACATATATAATCAATGCGTAAATAAATGAATTGCAGTATAAATCAATTGGAAATTGGTAAGTCTATATCTATATCTCTACCAATTTTTATTATCCTATTTATCTTTAATATCATTCAATTAGAATTATATACTATCTGTGTATTCATTTCATGCGTTATTCTACTTATAGATATACAGGCTATATTAAAACAGAACAAATGGCTCATAAATCCTTTTCTATATTTGGATGTTTTCTTATTCTTTACAACAGTATTTGCTCCATTCTTTCATTTTTATTCAGGCTCATGGTTAATATATATAACCCAGGTTCCAGAAGATTGGACACCCTTTGCCAATAAATTATCAGAAATATATTTACTGTGTATTCTAATATTATTCACTATAAGAAATATCATAGAACGAAAGTCTTCATATATTCATAATTCAAGCTATATATATGTTACTAGTCCACATAAACTAAAATATATTTATATATTAATGCTTATTAGTTTTATACTTCAAACCTATATGTATATATCAATGGGTGGCATATTAGGATATATTAGAAATTATGGAGAAGAAGGATTCTCTGGTTATGGAGCATTCTTTATCATTTCAGAATTATTTCCTTTATTATTCATTTTAATTTTCTTTATAAAATCTAGAGATAATATATTTTATCATAAATGGATTATAATTTATTTATTCATATTTCTATTATTTATTTCATGCCTGTATTTTGGAGGATTACGTGGTAGCAGAAGTAATACATTATGGACATTAATACATGCCATTTTATTAATACATCTTTCAATTAGGAAGTTTGAAAAAAAACAAATTGTTATAATAGCCTTACTCGCATTTGGATTCATCTATGTTGGAAAAATATATAAAAATACAAGAGGAGCATTTGTACTTGATAATAACTATACTTTAGAGCAAGATATAAAAGGAACTGATGTCTTAGGTGGAGATTTATCTAGATACAGTATACAAGCCTACTTAATATATTTGTATGAGAAAAACACAGATTACAATCTAAAATTAGGTTCTACATATATAGGTGATATTTTAAAATTTATTTCTATCGATAAGGAATGGTCTCGAAAAATAGATAAGGTAAGTGTAGGAACAGAACTCATGTATGGCAATAATGCCCAAATTAGTTTTTCTAAGTCTTCACGTGTTTATGGACTTTTAGGAGAATCTATACTAAATTTTGGAATTTTACTATCTCCTATTGTTTTTATATTGTTTGCAATAATCATAACTCGAATAAAAAAATTTAATGAAGGCATCTCGGAGTATGATCTTCGTTTATTTTTGGTTCCACTACTTATTAATTTTAGTATAATTATATTTAATTCCGATTTGGATAATACAATGTTTTTCTTTATAAAAAGAATAATACCCATATGCCTTGTAGTTTTATTCATAAGAGATAAGATTGTTAATACTCCCCCAATAAAAAAAGAATATGATGAATCTTTTATTTATACATGACCACCCATTTTATGAAGACTATCTTAATGTATATAGTGGAGGAAGTTTTCCTGCAGAGGTCTGGAATAATTATTTATCTTCATTTCAAAATATAAAGGTAATCGGAAGAAAAAGTAATGATATGAAAGATAAAAAAGTTTTATCTTCCGGAGACGATCGTGTCAGCTTTTATTTAATTCATAGGTACTCTTCAATTAAAGATTTGTTTCTAAATTTCAGAAAAATAAACCAGCAAATAAAAGAATTAATTTTACTAAATAATTTAGTTATTATTAGATTACCGAGTATTTTAGGTGTCATAGCAGGTTATATCGCTATCAGAAACAAAATTCCTTTTGTAATTGAACTGGTTGGAAATGCCAGAGAGGCATTAGTGCTCCATGGATCTTTATTAGGTAAAATAGCAGCTCCAGTATTTGATTATTTAAATAAAAAAATAGTAAACAGATCTCGATATGTCATATATGTTACTGAAAGAAAGTTACAAATTGATTATCCATCTCATGGACAAACTGAGTCAATATCAAATGTTATCCTCCCTCTGATTTTAAGAAGAGAAGATGTTAATATTAATCGATTTAATGATGATAAAATTAGCATTGCTTTAATTGGTGGTTTTGATACCAGATACAAAGGACAAGATATTTTATTGAAATCCATATCTATATTACCAACTCACGTGAAAAAAAATATAAAAATATATTTAATAGGTAAGGGTAATTGCAACTGGATTATTGAAGAAGCTAAAAAATTATTTATTATTGATAATATCGAATTTATAGGTTCAAAGGCGAGAGATGAAATATTTGAGTTTTTAAAACATATGTCATTATACGTTCAACCCTCTTTCACTGAAGGTTTACCAAGAGCTATGTTAGAAGCTATGAGTGTGGGTTGTCCTGTTTTAGCTTCGTCTGTAGGTGGTATACCTGATATTCTAGATCAACAATATCTTCATAAAGCCAAAGATTTTAAGGCTCTTTCAAAACAAATATTATATTTTTATGAGAATCGAGATTTATTAAGAGAAGCATCTTCTGAGAATTTAGAAAAAGCATTGCCATATTTAAAAGAAAATTTAAATAAGAAAAGATTAACGTTCTTTCAATCTGTAATTAATGACATAAATGAAATCTCGCCTCATCCGCATAACAACAATCCCCATCTCATTGGATAAACTCCTTGATGGGCAAATGGCTTTTATGAAAAGTCATTACAGGATTATTGCCGTTTCTTCGGATGAAACCTGTTTAAAAAAAGTGGGCGAGAAGGATGGCGTGGATACTTTCTGTGTGGAAATGACACGGAAAATCACACCTGTCAAGGACTTGTGCGCTGTATGGAAATTGTACCGCCTTTTCAGGAGGGAGAAACCTCTTTTTGTGCACACCCATACTCCCAAAGCCGGAACGGTGGGTATGCTGGCTGCCCGATTGGCTAATGTGCCAAACAGGTTGCATACTGTGGCCGGTCTGCCTTTGTTGGAAGCCACAGGGAAGAAAAGGGTCTTGCTCAATTTTGTCGAAAAAATGACTTACAAGTGTGCCACGCATGTATATCCCAATTCAAATGGATTGAAGGATATTATTGTTGAAGAAAAATTGTGTCCCGAAAGGAAATTGAAGGTTCTGGCCAATGGCAGCTCAAATGGCATAAACACATCCTGTTTCGACCCGTCTTTGTTCTCCCCCGAACAAAAGCAAAACTTGAAGAATGAATTGGGAATAACCGGTGAGGATTTTACTTTTGTCTTCGTTGGGCGTCTGGTTTCGGATAAGGGGATAAATGAACTGGTTGAAGCTTTCGATAATCTTACGGAGGAGAACCGCCATGTAAAGCTGTTGCTTGTTGGCCCTCAGGAATCGGATTTGGATCCGTTGAAAGAGACTACCTTGAAGGCGATGGCTCAAAATAAGCATATCCTGGCTGTTGGCTACCAATCGGATGTAAGACCCTATCTGGCTATTTCGGATGCGCTGGTATTTCCCAGCTATCGGGAGGGTTTTCCGAATGTGGTGATGCAGGCCGGAGCCATGGGATTGCCATCTATTGTTACCGACATCAACGGATGCAACGAGATTATTGTAGAGGATATAAACGGCACAATAATTCCGGTTAAAAACGCCTTGACATTGCAACGGAGGATGGAAGATTATTTAATCGACAAAAATTTATTGAACCGCCATAAGGCACATGCGCGCGAAATGATAACATCTCGTTACGAGCAAAGGATAGTTTGGCAGGCGATATTAACTGAATATAAATCCTTGGAAGAAAAACATGTATAAGCGCTTCTTCAAATATGGTATCGATTTCATCCTGTCGTTGATAGGGTTTATACTCTTGTTGCCTGTATTTCTGCTTGTTACACTTTTCCTGACGATAGCTAACGATGGAAAGCCATTCTTTTTTCAGCAGCGTCCGGGTAAGAACAATAAGATATTCGAGGTGATTAAATTCAAGACGATGAACGATAAGAAGGATTCGGCTGGCAATCTTCTTCCCGATGCCGACAGGCTAACTGCTATTGGCAAGTTTGTGCGGAAGACCTCCTTGGATGAAGTTCCACAGCTCTTGAATGTTATCAAGGGAGATATGAGTTTGGTTGGGCCACGTCCGTTATTGGTCGAATATCTTCCATTATATAGCAAGGAGCAGATAAGGCGGCACGAGGTTCGTCCGGGTATAACCGGGTGGGCGCAAGTGAATGGGCGAAATGCTATCTCGTGGCAGGAAAAATTCAGGCTGGATGTGTGGTATGTTGATAATATATCCATACTTTTAGATAGTAAAATATTGATACTTACTGTGTTGAAAGTGTTTAAAACCGAAGGTATTAGTTCGGAAGCTAGTGTTACAATGGAAAAATTTGAAGGAAAATGAATAAAATGAACATCCTTATTACATCTGCAGGTCAGAGGGTCTCTTTAGTTAGAGCTTTTCAAAAGGAATTACGAAATGATAAATTAGGATTAGTTTTTACTACAGATTTAAATCCGAAATTAAGTGCTGCCTGCAATATTTCTGATAAATATTTTCAGGTAAGTAGAGTAACTTCGTCAACATATATAGAGGAAGTTTTAACTATCTGCCAAGAGAATAATATAGGAATGATTATCCCTACTATTGATACTGAATTGCAAATTTTGTCAGATAATAAAGACTTATTTGAAGATAATAATATAAAAGTGATTATATCTTCTCATAAATTTATACAGACATGCAGAGATAAAAGAATAACCAATAATTTCTTTTTAGAACATGGAGTTAATATTCCACGACCAATAAACAAAGAAAACCCTACTTTCCCTATATTTATAAAGCCATACGATGGAAGTTTAAGTTCAGATATATTTATTATTAATACAAAAGAAGAATTGCTTGATAAATTCTTAAACAACGAAAAATTCATGTTTATGGAAGTTATTGATAAAAATGAATATTCGGAATATACTGTAGATATGTATTATGGGAAAGATAATAGAGTTAAATCTATTATTCCTAGAAAAAGAATCACAGTAAGAGCAGGAGAGATACAAAAAGGTATAACTTGTAAAAATGAAATAGTAAATTATTTAAAAAGGAAGTTTGAATATATTGATGGAGCTATTGGTTGTATAACATTACAACTATTTTATTCTGATGAAACAAAGGATATTATTGGTATCGAAATCAATCCAAGATTTGGCGGCGGCTTCCCGTTGAGTTATGCCGCTAAAGGTAATTATCCAAAATGGTTAATAGAAGAATATTTTCTTAATGAATCAATTAACTATTTCGAGGGTTGGGAAAATAATTTATTGATGTTACGTTATGATGATGAGGTTCTAATACATGATTATAGAGATTAATAAAACAAACTCTTTCTTCATTTTTGATTTAGATGATACTCTTTATCAGGAGATTGATTATTTAAAATCGGCATATAAAGCTATAGCGGGATATATGTACACTTTGATTAATCAAGATATTTATGATATTATGCTACATAAATATCATAAAAATGAGGATGTATTTCTTTGGATTGAAAAGAAGTATCCTGATCTTGTATCTAAAACAGAACTATTAAATATATATAGGACACACACTCCTCATATATCCTTATCTAAAGATACATCATGTTTTCTAACCCAATTATATAGATATGAAATACCAATGGGTATAATATCTGATGGTAGAAGTGTAACTCAATGGAATAAATTGAGAGCTTTAAATATTGATAAATACTTTAAGGATATCATAATATCAGAAGAGTTTGGTTCAGAAAAACCCGATATTAGAAATTTTAAATATTATAGTGATAAGTACAGAGAAGCAAAATTCTTTTTCTTTGGCGATAATTTGAATAAAGATTTTATAGTTCCGATAGAGCTTGGATGGAAGACATTTTGCTTAATAGATAAAGGGGAAAATATTCATAAGCAACAAAAAAATAACAATATACATAATTCAATTATCTATATAAACTCCTTTAACGATATTAATTTGGTTTACAAAAAAATAATATGAACAATAACCGTATTTGGCTTTCTCTGGCACACATGGGAGGCCGCGAACAAGAATTTATTCAGGAAGCATTCGATACCAATTGGGTGGTGCCTATGGGGCCTAATGTGGATGCTTTTGAAAAAGAACTGGCCGGTTTTTTAGGTGATAATCTGTCGGTTGCCGCGTTGAGCGCCGGTACAGCGGCATTGCACCTTGCGTTAATTATTTTAGGTCTGAAAGCCGGTGATGAGGCGCTTTGCCAAAGTTTTACCTTTTCGGCTTCGGCCAATCCCATTGTTTATCAGGGGGCTACGCCTGTTTTTATTGATAGCGAAAAGGATAGCTGGAACATGTCGCCCGAACACCTCGAAAGGGCTATAAAGGACAGACTGGCGAAAGGGAAAAAACCGAAAGTGATAATTCCGGTTCACCTCTACGGTATGCCTGCCAATATGAACGAAATACGGGCGATTTCTCTCAAATACGAAATCCCCATTGTTGAAGATGCCGCGGAGGCCTTAGGCTCTACCTATCAGAATCGGCATTGTGGAACCTTGGGCGAAATGGCGATTCTTTCGTTCAATGGAAACAAAATAATCACCACTTCGGGTGGCGGCGCTCTTGTCGCTCACAATGACGAATACATCAGGAAAGCCCGTTTTTTGGCTACGCAGGCCCGGGATGCCGCGCCTCATTATCAGCATACGCAGATAGGATATAATTACCGGATGAGCAATGTGGTAGCAGGTATTGGCCGGGGGCAAATGCTGGTATTGCCCAACCGAATCGAACAACGGAGGGCGAATAACCAGTTTTACAGGCAGCAACTAAAAGACATTGAGGGTATCAGCTTTCAGACGGAACCTTCGTCCGATTATTATTCAAATTATTGGCTGACTTCCATCCTGATAGACCCGGCGAAGACAGGCGGAAAAACGCGCGAGGATTTATACTCGGCGCTTAACGAGGCAAATATCGAATCCCGCCCCCTTTGGAAGCCGATGCATTTGCAGCCTGTTTTTAAAGATTGTCCTTTTTATGGCGATGGAACAAGCGAATCTTTATTCAGAGACGGTTTGTGTTTACCCTCGGGAACAAGTCTGAAAATAAATGATTTACAACGAGTTGCAGATTCTATAAAGCGCATATTATAGATAGATTATATATAAATATTATATAAACAACCCCTTACACTTACTCTCATGATTGAAAAAATATATAAAAGATTTCTCGAAGACCGGTTACTGAGCCGATGGTTCGTACTGTTTTGCGATACTGCTATAATCTTTATTGCCTCCATCATTTCGTACTTGCTTGTTCATCAAATTTATAGGAATATCAGTCATATCTACTACCCTGTGTTCGTAGAATATGCGGCTGTTGTGTTGTTTTTTAATGTTCTGTATTTCCTGTTATTCAGAACGTATAAAGGGATAATCCGTTATTCTACAATTTATGAATTTCAGCGGATTTTGGGCTCGTTAATCTTGGCAACTATCCTGATTTTTCTTACTCTACACAAGATAATGGGTTCCTCCGGTAGTGTTTCGGTGGCTTATTGCACGACGTTTTTTCTGGCCTCTTTGGTTGGCCTTTACGGATTTCGCATTGTGGTAGTCTATGCTTATGCGGCGCTGACCCGAAAGTTTGGAACGAGACTCATTATACCTGTTTTCTTTTGGGGGAAACCCAGTGAAGAAAATATCATGTTCACCGAGCTGTTTAATAGCAGCCGCAATAAGTTTAAGATTATCGGATTCTTGACTACGGCTTCCAATCCGAAGCTGAAAAGGATTACAAGATTGCCGGTTATATTGTTGCCGACTCCCGAAGATTTGAGTAAATACAGAACAAGGAGCGTTATATTCACCGATGAAAACGAGCTTAAACATGATGCCGCTTATGTAGAAATGATGATAAGTTTAAAAATTCGCATCTATATTATGCAGGCAAAAAGCATCAACAACATGTCTCAATTGTCGGATATGGGTAAAAATATCCGTTCTATCCGAATCGAAGACTTACTTGGAAGAGAAGAAATAAATATAAGCTTGGATGCTATTGCTTCAACTATTCAGGCAAAAACTGTGTTGGTAACAGGCGCTGCAGGGTCAATAGGGAGCGAAATTGTAACCCAATTAGCCGGATTCTCCCCTAAATTAATCGTTTGTCTGGATCAGGGAGAAACGTCATTAAACGATCTGGATGTGGAGTTAAAGTCGAAATATCCCAGCCAGAATTTTATCTCAGTCGTTGCCGATATACGCAATGAATCTAAACTTACCCGGATTTTCAAGCAATATAAACCCGATATAATCTATCATGCAGCTGCCTATAAGCATGTTCCATTGATGGAGGTATATCCTTGCGAAGCTGTTATCACAAACGTTTTGGGCACAAAGTTACTGGCAGATTTGGCCATTGATCATGCTGTTGAAACCTTTATTATGGTATCGACCGATAAGGCAGTGAACCCGACCAATATAATGGGTGCAACCAAACGAATTGCCGAAATATACGTGCAGAGTTGTGCGACCGACTCGCAGAAAAACAAATCGAATACCAAGTTCATAACCACTCGTTTCGGGAATGTATTGGGTAGCAACGGGTCGGTAATTCCGCTGTTCAAGAGACAGATAGAAAGAGGAGAATCAATTACCGTAACCCACCGCGAAATAACGCGCTATTTTATGACAATACCCGAAGCCTGCCGCTTGGTGCTGGAAGCCTCCGTGATTGGCGAATCGGGTTATATTTATATTTTTGACATGGGAAAACCGGTCAAAATATACGACTTGGCCAGAAAAATGATAGAACTTGCCGGTTTAGTTCCCGAAAAAGATATTGCCATAGAATTTTCAGGACTACGTCCGGGTGAGAAATTGTATGAAGAATTGCTGAATGATTCGGAAATAACAGAACCAACCTCTCACGGGAAAATCAAGAAAGCCAAAGTCAGGAAATATTGTTTCCAAGAGATTCTGCCCCAGATAGAACTAACCATCTCCAAGGCAAGAAACGGCGAAGAATACGAACTCGTATCAAACATGAAGAAGCTAGTCCCCGAATTTATCAGCAAAAATTCCAAGTACGAGTCGTTGGATGTGTAAAGTGGCTTTGTTATAATTTCGGGATATACTTTGGCGCAAGTTTGAAACTTGTGCCTGATATTCAGGTAGTTTTCAACTACCGAAAGTTATAAACTTTCTAAATTATGGGTACAAGTTTCAAACTTGCGCCAATGGGGGGGGGAGTATGTATTTTTGTGTCATTGCGGGCTCCGACCCGCAATCTCCTGACAGTCGCAGCCATTTTAACCGAAAAAATAACATCCGAAAGCATAAAAGTACGCAAATAAGTACCTATCTTTGTAAAACATAAAACTGCTTTGACATGAAAACAGCAAATTATACGGATTTCAGGAGCAATCTGAAAGATTACATTGATTCGGTAATAGATGATTCGGAAACGCTTATTATCAACAGGGGAAAAAATACCGGCGTAGTGCTTATTTCGTTGGATGAATATAATTCCTTAGTGGAGACGGAATATATTATGTCTTCGCCCGAAATGCTACGGCGCATAAAGGATGCCGAAAAGAACATACAGGAAGGGAAAGGCAAAACAATACCCACAGCAGAGCTATGGAAATAGTCTATTCGGAGCAAGCGCAAGAAGATATTGCCTATTGGAAAAAGACCGGAAACAAAGCTATAATGAAGAGAATCAGCGCTTTGATAGACGATATTCAAAAACACCCCTTTACCGGCCTGGGAAAGCCCGAACCACTGAAATATGACCTCTCGGGTATGTGGTCGAGACGTATAAATTCGGAACATCGAATAGTTTATTCAGTACACAACGAAATGATAGTGGTTTATGTTTTGTCTATGAGGTACCATTATTCAAAGGGCTGAAATTATCACCATGATGCAAATTCTTTCTCAAAATCTTCGTGCGGTTTGTTCAGGGCAAACCATGAAAAAATTTACTGCTTATGCCTTTCGGTAAAGTTGCTGATATGAGCAGGAGATTCCTCCCTTTGGTCGGAATGACTGTCTCCTTTTGGGGAGAGGGGATGAGGAAGTGGCGGCGAAGCCGCCACTTCCTCATCCCTTAAACCACTAACACGCAAGTCATTCCGACCAAAGGGAGGAATCTCATCCGTAACAGTAGTACTAAATTTTTTCATGCATTAGTCTTGACGGCTTACCGAGATTTGACAATAATTTAACACCGCCTGATTACTGCTTCTCCTCTTTAAGATGCAAATACCAATACACACATCCCACAAATAACGCCCCTCCGATAAAATTACCGATTGTAGCCGGAATAAGATTCTGACATATAAAGTCGGCCCACAAAATGTTGGCGCCGGAATAGATGGCGGCGGGAATAAAGAACATATTGGCTATCGAGTGTTCGTAACCCAGGCTAACGAAGAGCATCACCGGAATCCAAATGGCAATGCACTTGCCCGTAATATCTTTGGCCGAATACCCCATAAACATCCCCAGGCATACAAGCCAGTTGGCTCCGATACCTTTCAGCAGTACTTTTATAAAATCCTGATTAACTTTTGCTTCGGCATAATGATGCAGGTATCCTTGCCAAGGTTCGCTGTCCAATAATCCGACTTCGTACGACAGGAGGAATGCCACCAGTTGTGTTCCTGTAAAGTTGAATAAATAGGAGAATAACAGGTACTTGAAGTAGGTCTTTATCGTAATTTGCCGTTGTAGCGAACTGTAAGTAAAAGCGGCGCAATCGCTTGTGAACAGGTCGGCCCCTGTGATAGAAACCATAATCAACCCAACAGGGAACAACGCGCCGGCTACAAACTTTACCAAGCCCGGATTGGATGCGCCGATGCCGGGCATTCCGCCTGCAACCATAACCGAAAGCATTCCGCCAAAGGCTATAAATGCGCCTCCCAGAATAGCGGCAAGCATAAATTTGATTAATGGCAGGTTTCGTTTGTTGGTAGCCGATGCGGCAAAATTTTGCGTTATTTCTTTGGGGGTATAATAGTTTGTCATTTTGTGTCGTTAATCAATTAAATTTTCAATCCGTAGCTCCTGAAAATAGTCGAAGCTTTTTCTATTTGCTCGGGAGTTGGCGCTTGTACGTCTTTTAATTTATACGCTATGCCCAATTGTTCCCATTTGTGAGTGGCCATTTGATGGAAGGGGAGAATGTCTATCCGCTCTACATTCCCGAATTGCGAGACATATTTTGCCCATTCAATCAGGTCTTTTTCTTCGTCCGTGTAATGGGGCACAAGCACATAACGCAACCACGTAGCCTTATTTATCGAAGACAGATACTCCATAAACTTTAGGGTAGGGGCTAGTTCGTTGTTGGTGAGTTCTTTGTATTTTTCGGGGTTAATCTGCTTTATATCAAGCAGAACCAGGTCGGTATAGTCAAGAACTTCTTTCACTTTGTCGTTCAGCAATATCCCCGATGTGTCTATGGCCGTGTGGATTCCATGCGCCTTGCATAGTTTGAAAAGCGCTGAAACAAACTCCGCCTGAAGCATCGGTTCTCCACCCGAAACGGTAATTCCTCCACGGACAAAGTTTTTTACTTTATCCAATTCCTGAAAAACAGCTTCCGGTGTAAACGTATATTTTGCCTCTTTCTTTTCCCAGGTGTCGGGATTGTGGCAGTACAGGCAACGCAACGGGCAACCCTGCATAAACAAAACGAAACGAATGCCCGGCCCGTCTTTTGTACCAAATGTTTCAAAGGAATGTATGTATCCTGACATTTAACCAGTTTCTTCTGAATATATAAACGAAGGGGCTGTCTAAAAAGAACTCCCCTTCGCTTAAATTACTTTATCAATCATTAAATGGCTGTTGCAATCGTCCGGTTGATAACATCCAACTGTTGTTCTTTTGTCAACTTCACAAAGTTCACGGCATAACCCGATACGCGGATTGTCAACTGTGGATATTGTTCGGGATGTTCCATGGCATCAATCAGCAATTGGCGATCGAAAACGTTCACATTCAAATGATGCCCTGTTTGAAGGAAATACCCATCCAACAATCCGGTGAGGTTCTGAACTTCCTCTTCCTTGTTTTTTCCCAGAGTATTGGGCGTGATGGCAAAGGTGTAGGAAATCCCGTCGTTGGCATGTTCGAACGGCAGTTTTGCTACCGACGAAAGTGATGCCACCGCCCCTTTGGTATCGCGTCCGTGCATGGGATTCGCTCCCGGAGCAAAAGGCGTTCCATCGCGGCGACCATCGGGGGTATTGCCTGTTTTCTTTCCATAAACAACATTCGATGTGATGGTCAGTACCGATTGTGTCGGGATGGCTTCCTTATACATCTTGCGTTTACGGATTTTATTCATAAACTTCTCTACAATGGCTTCGGCAAATTTGTCGGTGTTATCATCGTTGTTTCCGAAGGGAACATACTCTTTTTCGTTGATATAGTCCACTGCATTGCCGTCCAAATCCCTCACAATGCGCACTTTACCATATTTAATGGCGGCAAACGAATCGGCGATGATTGATAGTCCCGATATGCCAAATGCTTGCGTGCGAACAATATCTACATCATGCAAAGCCATTTCCAGGGCTTCGTACGAGTATTTGTCGTGCATATAATGAATGATATTGAGCGCCTTCACGTAAGTCTCTGCTACCCAGTCGAGTGTGCGGTCGAATTTTGCCCAGACTTCATCAAAATCGAGGTAATCGCCCGAAACTTTTTCTACCCAGTGCTTGGGTAATACCTGCACTTTTGTTTTTTCGTCTTTCCCGCCGTTGATGGTGTAAAGCAATGCCTTTGGCAGGTTGGCGCGCGCTCCGAAAAACTGCATCTGGTGGCCGATGCGCATAGGCGATACACAGCAAGCAATGCCATAGTCGTCTCCCAATTGAGGACGCATCAAGTCATCGTTTTCATACTGAAGCGAGGATGTTTCGATGGATACTTTGGCGCAATATTTTTTCCATGCTTCGGGCAAACGGTCGCTCCAAAGAATCGTCAGATTTGGTTCCGGCGCAGGGCCTAAGTTGTAGAGGGTGTGCAACATGCGGTAACTGTTTTTGGTTACCATCGAGCCTCGGTTGTTGGTCATGCCACCCAGCGATTCTGTAACCCAAACCGGATCGCCAGAGAATAATTCGTTGTATTCACTGGTGCGAAGGAAACGGACAATACGCAGTTTCATGACGAAATGGTCGATCATTTCCTGGGCTTCTTTTTCTGTTATCAAACCTGCTTTCAGGTCTCTTTCGATATATATGTCGAGAAAAGTTGTTACGCGTCCCAGGCTCATTGCCGCCCCATTTTGGTCTTTAATAGCGCCCAAATAACCAAAGTATGTCCATTGGATAGCCTCCTGTGCGTTAGAAGCCGGTTTTGAAATGTCAAACCCATAAGCGGCTGCCATGCGTTTCAAGGCTTTCAAGGCCTGAATTTGTGAACTCAATTCTTCGCGAAGGCGAATCAAGTCGTCAGTCATCACGATAGGGTCGCATTCCTTGAAGCGTATTTCGCGTTCGCTCATCAACCGGTCGATGCCATAAAGCGCGATGCGCCGGTAATCGCCGATAATGCGTCCCCGTCCGTATGCATCCGGCAGGCCGGTCAACAAGCCATTGCTTCTGGCACGGCGAATACTGTCGGTATAGGCCGAGAATACGCCTTCGTTGTGCGTTTTGCGGTATTTGGTAAATATTTCGGTGATAATGGGGTCTAATTTGTAGCCGTATTCTTCGAGGCTTTGTTGCACCATGCGAATTCCACCATTTGGGAAGATGGCTCTTTTGAGGGGCTTATCGGTTTGTACGCCAACTATTTTCTCCAGATTCTTGTCGATATAACCGGCTCCGTATGCATCAATTTGTGAAGGAATCTTGGTTTCGGCATCATAAACGCCTTTTTCTTTTTCAAGCTTGAACATTTCACTTAATTTCTCCCACAATTTAGTGGTTGCCTCTGTTGGTTTTTCCAGAAAAGATTCATCACCTGCGTACTCCGTGTAGTTTTTAATGATAAAATCGTGTACATTGATTTCGTCTTTCCACTTGCTCCCTTTAAAATCTGTATATGCCTCCATATTTCTGAATTACTTAAATAAATATATTATACAAAAAGTTATACTAAATACAACTTGCTATTAATTAAATGGTTTCTTGGTATTTTCCTCAACAAAGGAATTGAGCATTGAGAGCTGAGAATCAGGATTAATTCTTCATCCTCCACTATCTTCAGTAGATTTGAGTATTGTGCAATCATGTCTTTAATTCTGAATTGCGGCGCAAAGGTAATAAATTTTATCAAATTTAGTTATAATCTGCGTAAGTTTTTTTAGGAACATGCCAGAAATGCCTGAGCCGTAAATAGTCGATCCCGGAGAGAACGCAGATTACGCAGATTACACAAATTCACACGAATAAATAAATTATTATTGTTTTGAGAATCGACCGATTTTAAACAATACATAAATTGTGATAATTTGCGTAATCCGCGTAATTTGCGTTCCGATAGTTTCTATATAGATTCGCTTTCGCTTCTTATTCCACCACAATCTTCTGCACTTTAACCAACTTGTCATACCCCGATAGCTTCAGGATATAAATACCTTTTGGCAAATGCTGCAAATCGAGTGTTTGTCCGCTTATTTTTCTCTCGGGAACAACGATTGCTCCGCTAATGCTTGTCAGCGAAACAGACTGAACTTCTTCCGGTAGATAAACGATTCCCGATTTGACGTAGGCAAACAGTTTGTTTCCGGCGACTTGTTCAATGCTATTAATTCCTCCGCTGTTGGATGCGCCTTTAGTCCCTCCGGCAAGAAAAATGCTTAGCTTTTCTGCCCCATCGGTCTCACGGCCAACAGTTTTGGCGTTTCCCGAAGAGTTCAGGGCAGGCATTCTTACGTCGAAATAGTCCAGTTCGGCGCCATTGTCATCAAAAATTTTGAAGGCAACATCCTGCGTTGCACTGATACCCCATGTAAAGGCTACTTCTTCGTTGACGTCCCGGGCCCAGTATAGGAATCCTTTGGCCTGAATGGTTGTTCCGCTGGGAATAAACCAGTTGTCAACGCTGTTTGGTGTGGCGGGCGTACCGATTTTTTGAAGCGAATAACCGGTCAGATCAACGGCAGCGTCTTCGGCGTTGTAAATTTCTATCCATTTATCGTTGCCGCTTATTTCGTTCACATATATTTTCTTGGGGTTTGCGGTTGGCGTTTGAACTGTTCCGGCGCTATTGGAAGCTCCTGCTGTTCCGCCGTTCAGGAAGATGACCAATTCCTCGGCTCCATCGGTTTGTCGTCCAACGGTTCTCGATTTTCCTTCGCTGAAAAGCGCCAATCTCACTTCCAGTTTACTCAACTCGGCGCCGATATTGTCGAAAAGTTTGATTGTAACGTCCTTTTTGGGCGAGATGCCAAATATAAATGTTAGCTCTTCGTTCTCGCCTTGCGACCAGACTTTAAAGCCTTTGGCGGGGATGGTAGCGCCTGCGGGGATAGCCCAGTTGGATGCGGTTCCGGCTTCATCCAGTTTCTGAATCACGTAGCCCGACAAGTCGATGTCGCTATATTCGTCATTGTAAACTTCGATCCACTTGTCATTTCCGCTTATCTCGTTGATATAAATCTTTTTATCCGATGTCGGCGGAATATATTGTGTGCCGGTGTTGTTGCTGGCATTGCGTGTGCCATCATTGGCGAACAGAATCAGTTCGTTTGCGCCATCGGTTCTCCGGCCAACAGTCCGGTGGTAATCCTGAGATAGTAATGTTGCAATTTTTACCTCAAAATAGTCGAGTTCCGTGTTGTTTTTGTCAAAAATTTTGAAGGCCACATTTTTTTTGGCCGAAATTCCCCAGGTAAATGTTACATTGGCATCGGCGCCTTGTGTCCAGCTCAGGAATCCTTTGGCGGTGATGAAAGTACCGGCGGGTATTACCCAATCGGCAGGGATTCCCTCCTCGTCAATTTTTTGGATGGTGTAACCTGACAAATCAACAGCTACATTTTCGGCGTTGTAAATTTCAAGCCATTTCTCGTTGCCGCTTATTTCATTGATGTAAATCTTTTCGTTGGCAGCCTGTAACAGGTTGAAACTTAGCAGTAAAAAGCCAAGAACAGCGAATGTTCTTTTGAGGGGAAATGATAACTGTGTGTTCATGATTGAAATTGTTTAATAGCTAATAGGCTACGAATATAGCAAATAAATCTGAATCTGACAATATGCCAATAAAATAGCCCCAGTAAGCTAAACACATTTCACCGGAAAAATGACATTTCTTAGGGAAAAAACGCGTATTATTTCCCTCTTACCAAGCAAGTATATATCTCTTCAATGCTTTTCAGATGTCCTTCGGGCAGTTTTTTATCGGGAAATACCAATAATTCTTCCCATTCCACCGGAAAAATGACCGATTCGACATATTCGCCTGCTGCATTTTTCAGAATCTTGTTATTTAAGCCCAGATGCTTGGCCATAAAGTCGTACATGGCATGGCGTTTGCTTGGGCCGTAATCGTGCTTTTCGTTGGGCAGATGTACGTTCTCACTTAGCTTTTCTTTGCCATAGAACGAGTAGATTCGTTTTATGAAAGGGTATTCCTGTGTGTTTACCGTACGCGTCCAATCTCCGCCATCCGATACAACCAACATGGGGCGTGGAGCAGCCAGGGCAGCTATTTCGGCATTGTTGGATATGGGACTGCACATCAGGTGGATAGGTCGCCCGCTTTCGCATGGACAACCGCCCGGAAAGAAACAGGATACCTGCACTACCGGAACCGAAACAGCGATGCGCGGATCGATTGCGGTTGCCAGAAATGTTTGCGTACCACCTCCCGACGCGCCGGTCATCCCAATACGCTTGGCATCGACATCGGGCAGGGAGATTAAGAAATCGACAATACGTGTCGAGGTCAGCGTTTGGATGGATTGCGCCAATCCGGTGCGATGGATGCTGTGGCCTGCATGTAAGCCCGATTCGCCAATGCCAAACATATCGTAATTATAGACTACGGCGCCCATTTTTGCCAGCGAAGCGCACATTGTCTGACTGGATTTGGAGAAACGTGCATTCTTTTCGGAAACTTCGGCAGGGCCATGTCCCTGTGCCGACAAAATAGCCGGATGTTTGCCCGATTGCACACTCAACGGGCGATACAGGTTGCCGATTGCCCACAATCCGGGCATAATTTCAATCGCCACATTCTCAATTGCATAGCCATCTTTGACTATTCTTCCGGTAAAGATACTGGCCGGAACATTCGGTTTTAGTTGTTCGTCGGGGAGGAGCAATGCCTCGCGAATGCCCTTTCTCAGGCGCTCCTTCCGCTCTTCCCACGACCTGGTTGTGTTGAACAAGTCCTTGAGCCTTGCCAGTTCGGCAGCTCCTTCTTCGGGTTCTATTGCTTTTCTGAAGGTGGAATCTTTCGTAAAAAATTCCAGCCTGTTCCAACTTAAATTCTGTGCCGATAATGCTCCAACAGCAGAAAACAGGATGCAGCAAAATAATATCGTTTTTTTCATGTGTAGTAATAATTAACTCATCCTCGGGGAGTATCTCATAAGCCTGTCATCCCGTGCTTGACACGGGATCTCCTGACTCATCATTGGTAGCCAGGAGATTGCGGGTCAAGCCCGCAATGACAATCCCGGAAAGGAGACTAATGAGATAGCCCCAAGAAAATTGGTTGTATTTTAACTCTCAATTCCTAATTATCTTAACTCCCTTGGGTGCACTGATTTGTGAGGTGGTTTTTCCGTCGGCATCCTTGGTATGTTTCACTTTCAGTACGCCGAATGGAGTAGGATAGCTTCCTTCTACCCAAGTCAGGTCGCCCAGATGCGGTTCTATTTTTATGGTTTTGCACCCCGGTTCTACGACTTGTATGCCCAATATATGTTCGGTCATCCAAGCTGTTGGGCCCGAAGACCATCCGTGGCAGAAACTATGCCTGAAACCTGGGTAACAATATGCGCCGAAATCGCCGTGGATGTCTTTTTTACCGGCAGGTGTCAGTTCGTCGAGGCGTGCGGCATTGTCGAGCCATTCCATATTGAAGTCTTCCCAAAAAGTGGTAGCTCCCATATCGAGCATTCCGCCCCAAAATTGGCGGATGACGTCTATTGCTTCCTGATATTGTCCGGCAAGAGCCTGTGCCTGAAGCATATAATATCCGTAGAACGTAGAGAATCCTTTGGGTCCACCCACCGATACTACATCGTTACAGGCTTTCTGCGGGTCGAGGATGCCGGCGATGGCCATCAGTGCGGCAGCTTGTTTCAGGTTGTTGTGGTCTTTTACAAAGCGATTCATGCGGTCGGCACATGCCACCGATTTTTTTGCGTAGGCCGGTTCGTTTAATATGTTGCAAAGTTTTTCGGCATCGTGCATCGCCCACACAATAAGTGCGCGGTATCCCGATTCCACCCCTTCCTGATTGGGCGTTGACGGCCAGTCCAGAAAGCGCCGGGGGGCTAAAGTTTCCACGCCGTTTTCATCTATTTTCTGGTCAACCTGATCAATCAATCCCAGTATATAGGCTTTGTGTTTTTTCAGGAAATCCAAATTGCCGTTTTGCATGTACCATTCGTAATTGATAATGAGGTACCACATCGAGTAGGCGCTCATATTGTTCATCCATCCGGGCAGCGGGAATTGCTTGCAGGCCAGGTCGAGACTGTTGGGTACGATTTCATTGCCGCCGAATGCGCTCATAATAGAAGACACTTCGGGGTGCATGTCGCCCAACCACACCAGGCGGTCGCGCTTGATGCCGTCCCACAGGTATTCCTGCATGTTCAAGTGAACGGTGTACGCTCCTGTCAGCCATATCTGATTCAGGCGTTCGTCGCTACTCTTAAACGAGCCCAGATAAGGGATGTCGCGGTAGCGGAGGATGGCGCGCGCTTCTTTCAGGCGGATGGTTGTACTTTTTTGCAAAAGATCGATTCTCACAAAACGGAAGCCGGTGTTTCCTATTTCAATCATTCCATCCCGCGGTATTTCCATCACTATATCGCGTTTGGCATGGTCGTCGGTCGAAAAGCCTACTTTCCATTCGTAGTTGATAGCCAAGCTGTTACACTCGCCAACCGATTCGCCAAAACGGATGCGTACCAACGAAGGTTCGCGCCTCGACGAGCCACCCATCACCAGTTGCAAGCCGCCGTGCAGTTCTTTTCCGTAATCGAGTAGGATAGAGGCTGTTTCGTTGGCTGTGCTGGTCATCATGCAGGTGTTGCGGGCGCCCATTTCGGGTTGACTGTTTCCTTGTCGCAACAACAGGTCGTCATTGGTAACCAGTTTCCCTCCTTCGCCATCGTATTTCCATACAATGCGCTGAGGTGAAATGTACTGGCGGGTCAGTTCATCTTTTTGTGTTTTTCCCTCGTATTCTGTTCCGAATACCGGAGGAAGTTCAGCCCTGAGGGCCAATGGCGTTCCTGCTAAAAACAGGAACATGGCAGTAAATAGTTTTTTTTTCATGGTGTGTTTGTTTATTTAATAGCCTCCCACCCCCCGTAGGGGGGATCCAAAAGTCCCCCTACGGGGGATTTAGGGGGCTCCCTACGGGGGGTGGGGGGGCTGGTTATTCTTCTTCCAACTGCTTAGCTTTGACTTCCGCTTCGTCAATCAGCTTTTGTCCTTGCTTTTTAGCTTCATCCACTAATTTATCGGCTGCGAGTTTTACGCCTGCTTTTGCCAATGGATTTTTAGTGGCGCTGACTTGCTTATCGCCTTGTTCTTTAGCTGCTTGAACCAATTTATCGGCGGCGGCTTTTGCTTCGTCTCTCAGTTTTTGAGCTTGCAGGGCTTTGTCGGTTGCGAGGGCGGCAACTTCTCCTGTTTTGCCGCCTTTGCCTCCAAGCAATTGGTCAACGGCCGAACTGGCTGCATTACTCAACAACGATTTGGTGTCGATGCCTATTTTCGGGTTGGTGAATGTTCCACCGATGGTTATGCCGACGTTATTGATAAAACTGCTCGACATGGACTTCGGAAGAGTAATTATTCCTTTATAGTTAATGGATTCGTCAAGGCTTGTACTTCCTTCCAAATTTAATTTTCCCTCGCTACCAATATTGATATTGAAGGGTTTAGTGGTGATTTTACCGTTTTCAACCTTAAACGGAATATTCAAATCTTTTGTCGAGAAGGAGTTCAACGAACCCGAACCCAGCTTCAATGCCGACGATAATTGGCTCAACGCTTCGATGCCTCCTATCTGCACATCGCCGGTTTGCAATGCTCCGTCTCCGGTTAATGCGCCCAGCATTTGCAGCAGGTTGTCGCCCATGGTGGTATTGAATTTGAAATTCATCGAATAGTTTCCGGTAATTTTTTCAAAAACGGGAGCAAATTTCCGAATGGCTTCTACCTGTTTAAAGGTCTCGGCAAACGACACTTTGCTTAGCGCCAGTGATAAATCGACTTTAGGCTTGGCCGGATTTTCGGCTGTGCTGTACGACCCATTCACTTTACAGCTTCCTCCCAGCGCATTGGCCGAAACGTCTTTCATGGTAATGGTTCCATTCGCTACGTTGATAGCTCCGGTGAGGTTGGTGAGGGTTACGTTTTCGTATATCACTTTATTCATCGAGGCGTTCAATGCAAAGTCGATGTTTTTGGGCGCTTCAAAACTACCTGTTGCGGAGGATGTGTCTGCTGCTGTGGCAGTTTCATCATCACTTATAAAGTCGTTGGCGTTGAAGTAGTTCGATTTCAGGTTCAGTTGTCCTTTCAATGTCTGGTCTTTCAGGGCGTAGGCAATAAAGTTTTCGAGGCGACCGGTTGCCGATAAATCGTTTTGCCCTATCTTCACATTAAGAGACGTGAGATTTACATATTTGGGCGTAAAATCCAATCTGGCTTCGTTTATAACAACCTCAGGCATATCCGGCGACTTGTAGGTCATGCTGCTCAGCGCTAATTGTCCCGCTGCGGTTACATTCCCGTATTGTTCTTTCTCGATGGCCGACAGGCGGGTCGCAAGATCCAGGTTGGCAGTTAATTTTCCGTTCAGTTCGGTGCCTTTGTCCAGAGGATACACTTCTTTAATCATTCCCAAATCGAGTTTGCCGTCCACATGCGCTTTTACAGCCGGGTCGCTTATCGGTGTCTGTACATTGAAATGAGCGCTAAACGGATTGCCACCCAAATTGAAATTGAATTTGCTGACATCTATCACCGTATTATCCAGCGATCCGCCTTTGTTATCGACAAGCAAATCGACATTGATATTGTTCACCGACTTGGGCAAGGAAGGATACTGGAACATGGCATCTTTAACCAGTAACTTTATATTGAAAGCCGGATAGACATCCCCATCCATCAAGCCTTTTACCGAAGCGTCGAGCGATGCTGTCCCCGATGTTTTAATGTCTTTAAAATCTTCGGTGTACATGGCAGGCGCTATCGAAAGAATATCCTTGAACTGGGTATCGGGTGCATTCAATTTCAGGTCGAAATCAATACCTGTTTCTCCAATCATAGCCACCGAACCGTCAATTTGCGCTTTTATTTCGTTCAATTGTATTTTGCTTTCATCAATGGTAAACTTCATGTTTTTCAAATCGGCAATTAAAGCAGCGTCGATAAATACCTTCGCTTTGTTGAGGTAGGGAATACCGTTCATGATATACGACAGTTCGCCAATGGTTGAATTTGTTTTCAACCTGGTTTCGTCGGCATCCATATCTCCCGAAAGCGTTCCGTTCCAGTTGGTCAGGATAGCCTTCATACCCGATAGCTGGTCATCGTAGGTAATGTTGCACGAATTAATGTCCACTCTTTTCAGGCTCAGATTGAAAGCCGTACTTTCTTCGGTGGTAGTCGTATCTTTCACAATGTCCCAGTTTGCCCGTTCGTCGGGTAGCAGTTTGGCATAAACCTCAGCCCGGTCCACTTCTATTTCGGAAATTTCGTAATTCCCGTTAAATAGCGAAAACAGGTTGATGGTGGCGCTAAGCGATTTGGCCTTTACCAAGGTATCGCCCTCGAAGTCGTTGATACCGCTCACCGATACATCGTCGAGCGATAATGTGGCATTGGGGAAGTTAGAAAAAAGATTCAATCCGAAATCCCCGATGGCTACTTCCGCATTCAGTTGTTCGTTGGCAACTTTTATTACGGCATCCTTTATTTTCCCTTTGAATAGAAAGGGGGTTGCGATCATTAAAATTAGAATGACACCTACAACAATTCCTGCAATTTTTAAACCTTTTTTCATAAGTATATCAGTTTTGTGATGTTATATAAATATCTTTAGTCGCTTGTTTACGGCAATTACTCCTGCCGACAATAGCATACTGAAGAAATAAATGAGCGCCAAACAATGTATGTTGAATTCGCCTCCTTCATTAAATATCTTCACAACGAGCGAAATAGCTATCACATGAACGAAATAGATTCCCGAAGCCAATTGTCCGATATATCCATCATCCACTGCAAATTTAGAATGTTTCAGGACAATTAAAAACAAAGCGGGACAAATAATGAGCGATACGGCGAATGCATCCAGTATTTTCATGGATGCGTAATAATAGGATATATACGATTCAATCCCCATCAAAACAAAACACAAAACCGTTGTTATATACAAATGTATATTCTTGATGCGCTTTAACTTGTCTTCATAAGCCTTTATGTAGTATCCTAAAAAGACAAAGGGCAGGGCATTGAATAAGCCATTGCGCGAAATCACCAGTTTAATTGCCCGGGGGATATCCGAATCTATCAGATAATACTGTATGATGTATCCGATAAAATAGATGACGACTATCAGAATTAACAGCGTTTTATCGCTTTTGATTGCTTTTTTCAGCACAAACAGCCCGAATACGGCCAGCATCAGAGCCGGCAGGTACCATAAATGATAATATCCGAAAACAACAAACAATGCTATCTGGGTATGCGAACGGCCAAGGAAAAATGGAATGAAAATCAATGTCCAGACAATGTATATTTTCAGCATTCGCTTTAGATAAGAATAAATACCTTGCCGGTTGTTAAGCTTGCCTTGTATGAAGTAGCCGTTCAGCAAGAAGAAACAAGGAACTGCGATTCGGGAAATACCGTTGGATATGAGCCATCCCCCCAAATTAGCCTTGTCTGCCGTGAATAGCGGAGACATGTGTATGGTCATAACCAGTACACATAGAAATAGTTTAAAATAGTCGATAGTTACATTTCTTTCTATCATAAACTTTCCAACATGCGTTTGATTACTGTTTGTGCCGAAATTTCGCGGTTGGCGGCTTCGGGTATTACAATAGACTGTGGGCTTTCGATTACATCGTCGCTGACAATCATATTACGGCGCACAGGCAAGCAGTGCATGAAATATCCATTGTTGGTCAAAGCCATTTTGTTTGTTGTAACAGTCCACGAGGTATCTTTGTTCAGGATTTTACCATAATTTGGGTCTTCGTAGGCTGCCCAGTTTTTGGCATACACAAAATCGGCTCCGGCCAATGCCTTGTCCTGGTCGTATTCTACTCTGGCGCCTCTTACAAACTTAGAATCAAGCTCGTAGCCTTTGGGGTGGGTAATAACGAAATCGACATTCGCTTCATTCATAAAATCGGCAAACGAATTGGGTACAGCCTGCGGCAAGGCTTTGGGATGAGGAGCCCAGGTAAGCGCCACCTTTGGACGGTCGTTTTTTTTGTATTCTTCAATGGTAATCAGGTCGGCGAATGCTTGTAGCGGGTGCCCTGTGGCCGCTTCCATACTGAATACGGGTTTTCCCGAATATTGGATAAACTGATTGAGTATTTTTTCGTTGTAGTCGTCGGCCTTGTTCTCGAACTGGGCAAACGCACGTACGCCTATTATGTCGCAATAAGAACCCATAACCGGTATGGCTTCGAGGATGTGTTCTGTTTTATCGCCGTCCATCACTACGCCGCGTTCGGTTTCCAGTTTCCACATTCCTTGGTTTATGTCGAGTACTATGGTGTTCATACCGAGGTTCATACCGGCCTTTTGGGTACTCAGGCGTGTGCGGAGGCTGGAGTTGAAAAATACCATCAGCAGGGTTTTATTTTCGCCCAGATGCTTGTATGCATACCTGTTTTTCTTGATTTCAAGCGCTTCTTTAACTGCATTTTCAAGATTTCCTAAATCTTTGACATTTGTATAGGTTCTCATTATAAAAATATTTTTAGTCGTTTATTCAATTCAATAATCCCTGCCGATGCTATCATCGAGAAGAACAGAGTAATCGGTAATATGTATATATGGTCTTCACGAGGGTAATTCAGTATTGTTCTTACAAGAATAAACATCAGTATATGAACGAAATATATTCCAGAGGCTAATTTGCCGATATAGCCATCACTTGGCGCATACTTGGAATATTTCAGAACAAGTATAAATAGCGTGGGGCAAAAAACAATGAGGGAAACATATAAATCATTCGGAATTGATGAACGGTCGGTGTTGCCTGCTTCCACCAAAAGTGTGATAAAACTGAGAATAACCGGAAATAACAAGCCGTATAACTTGATGTTTTTTATCTTTGCTTCGATGCTTCTAATATAATAACCGCCAAAAATAAAGGGTAATCCTATAAAAATGGCATTCTTGTACAAGATAACGTTTATTGCCGCATAAGCAAAAGGATAAATATGGTTTTGAATATAATATCCACAAAGAATAAGAACAATAGAGCCGATGAGTAATACCTGGTTATTGTTTACCCATTTCCTCAGGAAGTATAACAATAAAACGCCTCCTATCAAGGCCGTAATATACCATAAATGGTAGTATCCGGCGATTAAGAATACCGGAATATATGTTGTATCGTAATGAGAGAATCTCACGTAATAAATAGCCGTCCATACTATATAGAGTATAATTAAACGGATTAAATAGGTTTTTACAAATTTGCAGTCTCTTATTCTTTCGGCAATAAAGTAGCCGTTCAGCAAGAAGAAACAAGGAACTGCGATTCGGGAAATACCGTTGGATATGAGCCATCCCCCCAAATTAGCCTTGTCTGCCGTGAATAGCGGAGACATGTGTATGGTCATAACCAGTACACATAGAAATAGTTTAAAATAGTCGATAGTTATGTTTCGTTCCATCATCAATCACTCAAATAGTCTGTTCTTTTATTTTTTCGGCTATATGCTTTTTTGCTTTTATGTATCTTGTTTGTCGAAACCCATCCCGGTTGAGCCGATAACTGGATTTCGCGGTTGGCTTTTTTTACGGCTTTTATGTAGTCTTCAACAGTTATTTTATTGGAAGACTTTTTCTTTTTCTTTGGCATGAGAATATGACATTTATTTCTCCTTTTTTCTATCTTCGATTCTTAGTGCATCCATTGCATTTAGTGGGCTAACCACCTTCTTACCTGTTTCGGCTTCGAGCTTTAGGCGAGCTTCAAGTGCGATATTCCCTCCGCGTTTGGCAACGTCCTCGTTTCAGGATTAGAAACTTCGGATATTTCTTTTGTGGATAGCTCGGCAAGCATATTAATCACCAGTTCTTTATTTGTCATATTGTCGCGCAGGTTTTCTTTTTTCAAACCTTTGAACTGTTTGTATTCTTTCGCCGTCTTTCCCGCCCATGTTTTGTAAATAATATCGGTTAGCGAGGCAAATTGTACACCTTCCTGTAAGCCGTGCCTTTTCCATTCGTCCGTTAAGTCCTTGCGAATTTCAATGCTTTTCAGCCGTTGGTTTATCCAATTGTCAGAATAGCCCAAACGTTTGTAATCGGTCATGGCTTGTTCTATCGACAATTCGGGGTCTTGCATTTGGTCAAGACGTTCCTTTGCCACTTGTGCCAGCCATTGCTTAAATGGTTCCGCCTTGGGTGATGGGACAGATTGTATGATTCTGAAAAGTCCTTGAATATTGGAGGCTTGTATTTTTCGCCGTTTCCCATCCACGGTTCTCATTTCAACTGGGGTGCAAATTGTACCCCAGTTGTTTTTTAATTGTTCATCGCGGCGTAACATTTTTTTGATATATTGCTTTACATCTCTACTTTCTGTCAAGATTTCTACAACATCCTGAATCGAAAAATACCACTCTTCTTCGTCTTCGTTCCATGCGGTACGCACCTTCTTCTCTTCAAATAATTTTATAGCTGTTTGCTTATCCATGTTTCCCCGATGTATTACTTGTATTGTCGTTTACCACCTTGTCTGTCCTTCTCCCTCTATTATCCACTTATACGTGCACAATTCTTCCAGTCCCATGGGGCCGCGGGCGTGTATTTTTTGTGTGCTGATGCCTATTTCGGCTCCCAGTCCGAATTGGGCGCCATCGGTAAATGCTGTTGATACGTTGGCGTAAACACTGGATGCGTCCACCAATTGCTCGAATAGTTTCACCGATTGTTCGTCTTCGCTGATGATGGATTCGCTGTGTTTCGACCCGTATCTGGCGATATGTTTCAATGCTTCCTGTATATCGGAGACGGTTTTTACAGCCATTTTATAATCCAAAAACTCGATGCCAAATGTATCCTCGTCAGCCTGTTTCAACAGATTTTTCGGATACCCATCCGATAAAGCTTCGTATGCCGGTTTATCGGCGTATAGTATTACGTTTTTTTCTTGCAACAGGCTACACAGGTAAGGCAATTCTTCGAGGCGTTCTTTGTCGATAATCAGGCAATCGAGGGTGTTGCATACGCTCACTCTGCGGGTTTTGGCATTGAATATTATCTTTTGCGCTTTTTCGCGGTCGCCGTATTTGTTGAAGTAGGTATGGCATACGCCGGCGCCTGTTTCTATCACCGGAATGAGCGATGTTTCGCGCACAAAGTTGATGAGCGATTTTCCGCCCCGGGGTATAATCAGGTCGATGTAGTCTTTTGCTTTCAACAATTCGGCAGTGGCTTCCCTTTCGCTGGGCATAAGGGTGCACACATTGGGGTTTACATTGTGGTTGTCAAGCGCTTCCCTGATAATATCCACAATGGCCTCGTTCGAGAACCGCGCATCCGAACCGCCCTTCAACAAGCAAACATTCCGGGTTTTGAAACAAAGCGAAAATACATCGAAACTCACATTCGGGCGGGCTTCATACACAATGCCGATAACGCCAAAAGGAACGGCTTCTTTTCTTATCCTCATGCCGTTTGCGTGGGTCGATTGTTTCAGTATTCGTCCAACGGGAGAGGGCAGTTTTGCTACATTCCTTATATCGTTGGCAATCCCCAGAATCCGATCTTCGGTCAGTAATAGACGGTCGTACATCGGATGGTCTTTATCCATCCGCTGCAAGTCTTTTTGATTTTCGGAAAGGATATGATGCATCTTCAATTCGGCTTCTCTGGCGATGGCTTCCAGTATTTCACTGGCAGTAGTTTCATCCAGAAAACTCATCGATTCGCGTGCGTCATACGCTGCTTGAAAGAGGCTTTGATAGTCTTCCATAATTCTATTTTTCTAAGTATAAATAGTCGTAATGAATGATTGGTTTAGCTTGTTTTGCTCCTATTTCCTGTCGCGCTTTTTCGCTGTTGCAGGAGGGCTTGCCTACGCCGATTTGTATGCCTTTTTCATCCATTATTTTCACAATGTCGTCGGCTTCAAATTCGCCCATTATTTTTACGATACCTACCGGCAACAGGCTGATAGCCTTGTTTCCCAGCAATACTTCCCTGGCTCCTTCGTTGATGTATATCTCGCCTTTGGCAAATCCTTCGGAGTGTGCTATCCATTTTTTTATGCTCGAAACTTTCTTTTTGTCGGGGATAAAGCGGGTATAAGTGCAGTCCGGTTCTTTGTTGACGATGAGGCAGAGTATATTTTCTTTTTTACCGTTGGCAATAATCACCTCAATGCCTTCTTCGGCTACTTTGCGGGCGATATTGTACTTGGTTTGCATACCGCCTCTTCCCTCCGAAGATTTCGATGATTGTATGTATTCTTCGATGTTGTCTTTTTTGACATCAATTTCCCTGATGACTTTCACGCCTGCATCCGCCGGATTTCCGTTGTATATCCCGTCTATATTGCTCAAAATGATTAGTTTATCGCAATCCATCATGGCTGCAACCAAACCCGAAAGCTCATCGTTATCGGTAAACATCAGTTCGTTGACCGAAATGGCGTCGTTTTCGTTCACTATCGGAACAACCCCGTTCTCGAGCATGACGGTCATGCAATTGCGCTGGTTGAGGTAGTGCCGCCGCGTAGAGAAATCTTCTTTTGTAGCCAGAATTTGCCCGCAGGTGATTTTATGCTGGTGGAAAAGGGAATAATAATGGTTGATAAGCTTAACTTGCCCGATGGCCGAAAATAATTGCCGCGCCGAAACCATATCGAGTTTGTTGTGAGATTGTATGTCGGCTTTTCCGGCAGCTACTGCCCCGGACGAAACTACAATGACCTCAATGCCCGATTTCTTCAGCTCAACAACCTGATCGACAAGCGCCGACATGCGCGTAACGTCCAACGTACCGTCTTTGCGGGTCAGCACATTACTGCCTATTTTTACAACGATTCTTAATCTCTCTTTCTCTTTTTCTTTCATTTTCTTTCAGAAGAAAAATATGACAGTTCTTTAAAAGTCCCCCTACGGGGGATTTAGGGGGCTATCCGTTCTATGCTTTCCATCTTTTAAGCGCAGGAAAATACTGCTTCATTTGGGCGATGGCTTCTTCCTTGCTCAGTTTTTTGCCCGAATCTTTGTTGAAATCGTCCAAAAACTGAACGCAATGTTCTATCATTCCGTCCATCGTAACATCTTGTGTAAAAGCTCCTTCTTTGTAGCAATAGCAACAATATTCCTTGTTTGCGCCACCATCTTTGTTTGTGCCATATTGCCCGTCACTTAACGGCATCGCACAACTTTGACAAAATTCCTGTTCCATAATTTTTATAATTAGAGCCCCTCCAGCCTCCCCTACGGGGAGGCTGGAGGGGCTGTTTTTAGTTACATCCGCAACCGCACTCGGGGGCACAGCCGCTATGGTCTTCGCCACAATCGCATCCTTCGCAATCGCAACCATGGTGCGAGAATATGGCCGCAATTTCTTCGGCGCTGGCATCTCTCACGGTCAATACTTTTCCGGTGAAGTTAAGGGTTTCTCCGGCTAGCGGGTGATTGAAATCCATGGTTACTACCTCATCTTTTATTGCTACTACCGAGCCATTCAGGCGGTTACCGTCGGCATCCATCATCGGCACAATGTTTCCTTCAAAAACAACCGTGTCGTCTATTTTGCCATCTACTTCAAATATATCTTTCGGTAGATCTACAACATGCTCATCGTCATACTCTCCGTATGCCTGTTCGGGAGTAAGGGTAAAACTGAAATTATCGCCTTCCGATAAATTATCGACCTTTTCTTCAAAGGCGGGAAGCATTGAGTTGGTTCCGAATATAAATTCAAGCGGATTTTCGGGGGTTGCCCTTTCCATTAGTTCGCGGTCTTCACCTTCTCCTACATTCAAATCGTATGTTAGCGAGACAAATTTGTTCTGTGAAATTTTCATTTTTATAATAGTTTAATGTATGTTTAATCAGTTATAAGTAGAGACGTGGCGTGCCACGTCTGTACACACAAGTTTTTAAAGTAAATGGTTTGTTTTTAACCAACGTTTTCCTGCTGGCGTAAGACAATAGACCAGGAATACAGCACAAGGTATCCCGATGATTATAAAACCGATAATTGCTCCCATTATTATTACCTTATCATTTACAAAAAATAACTGTTTACTCAAATATGAGCATTAATCCTTATCAATCGCCTCCCTAAGCCTCCCAAGCGCCTCTTCGAGCGTCGAGCGCGGACAGCCTGCGTTTAAGCGCATATAGCCTTCGCCCCCCTTGCCGAACATGCTGCCGTCGTTTAATGCCAATCGTGCATCTTCAACGAACAAAGATACTAATTCTTTTTGTGATAATCCTAATTCTTTGCAATCGAGCCACACAAGAAATGAGGCTTCGGGCAACATTGCTTTCAGTTGCGGAATATTTTCTTTCAGGTAATTATCGACAAACAGAATGTTTTGCCAAATATATTCTTTTGCTTCTTTCAACCAGTTTTCGCCGTGTTCGTAAGCGGCTTGCGTGGCCGTATAAGCAAAGATATGCCCTTCGTCCAGCTCGCTGCTGTGCAGGTAAGCATGAAATTTATGCCTTATCTGCTCGTTGGGAATAATAGCATACGAACTGACGATACCCGCAATATTGAATGTTTTGCTTGGCGCCATAAACGTGATGCTGTTCATCGCCGCTTTTTCCGAAACAGTAGCGAAAGGGATGTGTTTGTGCCCCTCGTGCGCCAAATCGGAATGTATTTCGTCCGAAATCACCAGTATCTTGTTGTCGAAACAGATTTCGGCCAGTTCAGCCAGTTCGTCTTTGGTCCACACCCTTCCACCCGGATTGTGCGGATTGCAGAGAATCAGCATTTTGCAGGAGGAATCAAGCTGATTTTTCAGGTCTTCGTAGTCCATCGTATATTGGCCTGCCCTTAAAACCAGTTGATTATTCACAATCGTCCGGTGGTGCAAAGTCGGTACAATCCTGAACGGGTGATATACAGGTGGTTGAATAATCACTTTGTCGTCTGTTGTGGTAAAGCAATCAACGGCAAAAGCGATGCCCTTCACTATGCCCGGAATGTAGTCGAGCCATTCCTGCTCAATCGCCCAGTTGTGGTGTTTCCCTACCCAGTTGATAATGGCATCGTAATATTCCTGCGAGGGCTCGGTGTATCCGAAAATGCCGTGTTTAGCCCGTTCTATAATGGCTTCCGTTATTTGGGGTGGAGAAAGAAAATCCATATCGGCCACCCAAAGAGGAATCAGGTCGCTACGTCCGTACCTTTTCTCTAAAGCCTCTGTTTTCAAGGCATTTGTCCCTTTGCGGTCGATTATCTGGTTGAAATTGTACTGGTTCATAACAAGTTACAAATTAAGCCCCCTCCAATCACCCCCGAATGAGGAGGCTTTTTATTTACCCTCCTCTGGAAAGGCAAGAGAGGTGGAACAAAGATAGTAAAAAAGTTCAAAATTCCAGATTCAAGGTTCAAAGTTCCAGGTCAAACGCATGAAAAATTTAGTACTACTGTTACGGATGAGATTCCTCCCTTTGGTCGGAATGACTCGCCTGTTAGCGCTTTAAGGGATGAGGAAGCGGCGGCTTTGCCGCCGCTTCCTCATCCCCTCTCCCAAAAAGGAGACTGTCATTCCGACCAGAGGGAGGAATCTCCAGCTCATATCAGCAACTTTACCGAAAGGCATAAGCAGTAAATTTTTTTAAGGTTTGCCCTGGATAATATATCGGTGCAAAATCTAAAATATTGCGAATGCCCTCGGTACATTGAGCTAGTATTTCGCAGCCTGTTTCATTCTTTTATAGCATCATACAGGCAATAGCTGCCATCCGGTTGAATAATGTATCTCCCATCAATTTTCGATTTTTCAATCAAGCTGTCGGCCACACGATACCCCATTAATTCGCTCAGCTGGAAAATATTGGAGGATGTGTTTAACCGGCCTGTTTGCTTGTCGTAATATTTGCAGATAAGGCTGTCGGCATTTATAAACGCGTTGTTTTGCATCACAATTAAAGGAATGTGGTATTGTATTTTGTATTTGTTCAAAATGGCATGACCTTCGTTCACTTTTTCGCTGTGGTCGGAGAAGTAGTAAATCAGGGTGTTTTCTTCGGTTTTAGCAAATAACTTATATATTTCCCGAAGGACCCTGTCGGTGTGATGAATGGATTTATCGTAGTCGATGGTTTTTCCCGAAGAGCCTAGCATTTTTGAGTCTTCCCGGTCGTATTTATCATCATACGGCTGATGGTTACCGGCCAGGTGAACGACCATAAATTGTTTAACGCCGGGCTTTTGTATGTTGTCTATAACAGGAATCAAGTCCAAATCGTTGGGGGAAATATCGGGGCGGAAAACGCAGGTGTCCGAACTCTTTGCTATCAGATAGGTGAAATTTTCAACCCAACTCATCCTGTTTTGGTTCGATACCCAAGCTGTTTCGTAGCCGGCATCGTTTGCCAAATCTACTACGTTTTTATTATCAATAAACGGTTGGAAATTGAGGACGGTTGAAAACGAAAGGCATATCCTCACGGCATCTCTGGTTACGGATGCCGGAGATATAATATGGTCGTAGAATGATACTAATTCGGGACTTTTAGCCGATAGACTGTCGAGAAAAGACGTTGTTTTTATGTTGTATCCATACAGCGAATAGTTTTCCCTGTTGGAACTTTCGCCCAAAACCACTATAATTTTATCTATCTTTCCTTTCTCTTGGTCGAATAACACACCTTCGGGTAGTGTTTTTGTCCTGTTCATATCTTCCCTGAACTTGGCCATTTCGTCAAAATAGGCCGAAGCGATAAAAATATCATTTATTACCAAGGGGTATTTCCACCTGATGACCGATGAATAATATGCTGTTGTGGAAAGCGTTTTATTGTAGCGCGTTGTAATAGCTATATTTGACTTGAATTCGGCAAACGAAAACAATCCCGGCAAGATAAAAATTCCGAAGAGGATGGCTGCTGTGTAGAATAGGATTGTTTTGATTTTCGCCGGCTTCTTTTTTATTTCCAATGTCGATTTGTTTATCAGGAAATAAAGGACAACGAAAGCTACTATTCCGGCAGGAAGTACCAGCTTTCCCATTCCGAAAGCCTCGGACAGATTGGTTTCCATGATGGATGCCAATATGCCATAGTTCATTAATCCTCCGTAAAAACAGAAAAGCCCCAAATCTGCCGATATAAGAAGGGATACAAGAATGATGACAGGTATCCGAAATATGGTTCGTGCAAAAATGATAACGACCAACAGGATAAGAATTGCGTTCAATCCGGCAAAAAGGAGGTCTTTGGGCAGGCTTTCTCCCAAAATGTTGATTCGGAAGATGAACGCGATAATAAACAATAGCATATAAAGGCAAAGCGAGTATTTATATGCTTTCACCAATGAAAATAGGACGTTTTTCAGCTTGGTCATGTAGTTGCAGTTATCTGTGTGCTCGTTTAATTTTTATCAAACAAGCTCCAGTTCGGCAATTTCTTTACCCAGTTTGTGCAGCGAGTCGGCTATTTTTTGTACCGTTTCTTTGCGAGGCTTTTTACGCCCGTTTACATAATGGCTCAGCAAGCCTTGATTTAAACCCGTCAGCCTCGACAAACCCGATAAACTAAATGTGTCGGAATAATACTTTAAAAAGGAAGAGACATCAAATTTATATTCTATTTCGTATTCGCCTTTCAGTATCTCAGGCAAATTATTTTTGTGATGTTCAATAAGCAATCTTAAACCTTCCAATACGTTTTCCTTTGCACTCTCTATACTATCACCTGCGCCATATACGCCTTCACAATTTTCGGCAAAAGCATCATAATAATCTTTGCTTTTTTCGACTATAATATACAACTTTTCCATAATTATTTTTTGATTGGGGTTATATCAATCCCATTGATTTTGTTAAACGATTTCTTAATCCTTCTCCCATTTCCTTGGAACCGTGGTACGGTACTGGCAGGGAAGGTATTCCATCTTTTTCGTAAAAATAGTGGCTACCGGTTGCCGAAACAAATACCCAGCCATTTTTTAATATTTTTCGGTGAAACTCCGAATACTTCATTTTGTTTAATTATTAGAGTTCAAAGGTACGAATATTAATACTTATATGCAAGTGTTTTTTGTGCTTTTTGTCTAAAAACAGGAGCCATTTAAAAAGAAACAGCTAAGAGTTCTTTACCAATTTCATGTATTTCTTTTTCTATCTTCTTTTTCTTTGTATCGCTCACATAAGTACATCCTGAGGCATATTGACGCATTAAAGTTGTATTTTCTCCAATTCGGCGAGCCAATTTTGTAGGCGATATAAATCCATAATGAGCGAAGAAACCCGATAAGTCATATACATATTCAAAGTCCAGATTTCCATCGTTCAGCTCAGCTGGTATAGCCCTGCCTGTTTCTTTAGATACTTGAATGTATTCTTTTGGAAAATTTTCAAAATCTTTTTTAGCTTCTTCCAGTGTATCTCCGTATGACATAGCCCAGTCAAATCCATCCATCATAATGGTAAATCCTGTTTTTGATTTTCCAATAATGGCTTTTACTTTTTTCTTTTCCATGTTTTTCTTCTTTGTTTAATTATTTAAGTCCCGCTAGTTTCATCACTTTATTGAATTTGTTTGGAGGCGCCTCTTTACTTCCGTGTCGGCCTACTTTAATCAAATGGGGGAAGTCGTAGCGCCCATAATACCTGTGATCGGTCTCTTTTACGATGTACTACCCAGCTTTTTCAAGTCGGCGATGTAATTCCGAAAATTTCATAAATCTTTTTTGATTAAGACTACGAATATATAGCTTTATCGCTATATATGCAACTGCTCACCCAATTATTTATTTTTTTATTTACTTTTCATTACCAATATTAATTACCACATTCCTACATTAAATAATTGGTACATTAGTCTTCGTTTTTCACTTTTTTCGTACTTTTGTACAATTATAATACCCACAATCAAAGAAATGAGCGATCAAAGATATAATCAGCGAGGAGTATCGGCTTCAAAAGAGGATGTGCATAATGCTATAAAGGATATAGACAAAGGTTTATATCCCAAGGCTTTTTGCAAAATAATACCCGATATTTTGGGTGGCGATTCCGACTATTGCAATATTATGCACGCCGACGGGGCTGGCACCAAGTCTTCACTGGCTTACATGTACTGGAAGGAAACCGGAGATATTTCGGTGTGGAAAGGCATCGCTCAGGATGCCTTGATTATGAATATCGACGACTTGTTGTGTGTTGGCGCAACCGATAATATCTTGCTTTCGTCAACCATCGGACGAAATAAATTGCTTGTACCCGGCGAGGTTATCTCGGCAATTATAAACGGCACGAATGAACTGTGTGAGGAATTGGCTCAACTGGGTGTGAATATTTTCCCGACAGGTGGCGAGACGGCTGACGTAGGCGATTTGGTTCGTACTATTATTGTCGATAGTACAGTTACTTGCCGGATGAAGCGTGCCGATGTTATATCCAACGACAAAATACAAGGCGGTGATGTTATTGTAGGCTTGTCGTCCTACGGGCAGGCATTGTACGAAAAAGGCTACAACGGCGGAATGGGCAGCAACGGTTTGACATCGGCGCGCCACGATGTTTTCTCCAATTACCTGGCCAGGAAATACCCCGAAAGTTACGACAGTTCGATTCCCGAAAACCTGGTTTATTCGGGAAAAATGAAGTTGACCGATGCTATTTCGGGCTTGGACATAGATGCGGGAAAACTGGTTTTGTCTCCCACACGCACCTATGCCCCGGTGATGAGAAAGCTGCTGGATATGCTTCGCCCTCAGATACATGGACTGGTACACTGTTCAGGAGGAGCGCAGACCAAAGTGCTGCATTTTGTCGATAACCTGAAGATTGTAAAAGATAATATGTTCCCCGTTCCACCGCTGTTCAGATTGATACACGAGCAATCGGGCGCCGACTGGCAGGAAATGTACAAAGTATTCAACATGGGGCACCGGATGGAAGTTTACCTGCCGGCACAATACGCACAGCAAGTAATCGAAATATCCCAATCATTTGGCATCGAAGCTCAAATAGTGGGTCGTGTTGAACAATCGGATAAAAAGCAGTTGGTGATAAACAGTGAATTTGGTGTATTTGTGTATTAAATATGAATAATTCTCAAGAAAATGCTTGAGGAGCATCACATCGGTAAGATAAATACTTCTTAATCTGAGTTAAAAGCTTTCAGCCTTAGCCCAATGTCATTAAGTTAAGAAAATGAGGTAAGAATCTGTTGTTGTCTCTATTTGCTACTTTTCCAAATAGTAAGGAAATTATTGATTTATTTCTTATTTTTGCACAATACTCAATCGTAAAATAATGTATCAGGAAAACGTTCAGTTAAAAACATTCAATTCTTTCCAGACGGAGGCTTATGCAAAGTTGTTTTGCGAACCACAAAACATTCAGCAACTGAAAGAATGCTTTGTGGATTATCCGGCGGAGAAAAAGCTTATCGTAGGCGGAGGATGTAACTTGTTTTTCACGCGCGATTTCAATGGCTTGGTCATTAAACCTTGCTTGAAAGGCTTGCACGAAATATCCGGCGAAGAGGATGACGATGTATTTGTTGAGGCAATGGCATCGGAAGACTGGGATAATTTTGTAGCGCATTGTGTGGAAAGAGGCTTTGCGGGTATCGAAAATTTATCGCTGATACCGGGAACGGTCGGCGCATCTCCCGTCCAGAATATTGGCGCGTATGGTTCCGAGGTAAAAGACTGCATTCGCGAAGTCATTGCGCTGGATATGGAGACGAGCGAGATACTGTCTTTCTCGAATAAAGAATGTGAATTTGAATACCGGAACAGCATTTTTAAGCGGACGAATAAATACGTCATTATTTCGGTTATTTTTCACCTGAAAAAATCGTTCACTTATGCACCTGAATACCTTGACCTGAATAAGGAACTCGAAAATGTTGAACAGCCCACAATAAAGGATGTGAGGGATGCTGTTATCCGAATCAGGCAACGCAAGTTACCCGACCACAAGCGGCTGCCGAATTGCGGCAGCTTTTTCAAAAACCCGTATATAAGCGAGGAAACAGCCAGGAAATTGTTGGAAACATACCCCGACCTGCCTGTTTATCCGCAGACGGACGGGCAAATAAAAACATCTGCCGCCTTCCTGATCGACCGCGCCGGATACAAAGGAAAACGGCTAGGAAATGTCGGCTCCTATCCCAATCAGGCCCTGATTTTGGTTAATTACGGAACGACAGACGGCAACGAAATTGTCCGGTTTGCCACCGAAATTCAATCGGTAGTCAAAGAAAAGTTCGGCCTTAGGCTCGAACCGGAAGTGAGAATAGAATAAACACAACAGCCCCTCCAACCTCCCCGTAGGGGAGACTTTAATAGCCTCCCCTGCGGGGAGGTTGGAGGGGCTTAACTCAAAATAATATGGCATCATTCATAATAGAAGGCGGTTGTCGGCTGAAAGGCGACATTACCCCACAAGGCGCTAAAAACGAGGCGCTTCAAATAATATGTGCAACCTTGTTGACTTCCGAGGAGGTGGTAGTTGAAAATATACCGGATATATTGGATGTAAATAACCTGATAGCTCTGCTCTCGGAAATGGGGGTTAAAACACGGCGAATCGACGAAAATACCTGGTCGTTCAGAGCCGATGAAGTGAATATCGACTATTTGCAAACGCCCGAGTTTGTCAAGAAAAGTTCTTCGTTGAGGGGCTCGGTCATGATTATCGGGCCCTTGGTCGCTCGCTTTGGAAAGGCCTTGCTGCCTAAGCCGGGGGGTGATAAAATTGGTCGCCGCCGGTTGGATACGCACTTTGCCGGCATTGAAAAACTCGGCGCCAAATTCGATTATGATTCCGATGACCAGATGTACTCCATTACAGCCGACCGCTTGAAGGGCGCTTATATGTTGCTCGACGAGGCTTCGGTTACCGGTACGGCGAACATCGTGATGGCGGCTGTGCTGGCCGAAGGCGAGACCACCATATACAACGCGGCTTGCGAGCCCTATCTGCAACAATTGTGCAAAATGCTGAACAGGATGGGCGCTAAAATATCGGGTATTGCCTCCAATCTGCTTCGCATTGAGGGGGTGGAATCGCTTGGCGGAACTACTCACAGCATTTTGCCCGACATGATAGAGATTGGCAGCTTTATCGGTATGGCCGCCATGACAAAATCGGAACTGACAATAAAAAATGTGGCCTATGACGAACTGGGTATGATTCCCGATGCCTTCCGTCGGTTGGGTATCATTGTCGAACGCCGGGGAGACGATATTTATATTCCGCAACAAGATGAATATGTGATAGATACATTTATCGACGGTTCGATTCTTACCCTAGCCGATGCGCCCTGGCCTGGCTTGACGCCCGACCTCATCAGCGTGTTGCTCGTGGTTGCCACACAGGCCAAAGGAAGCGTGCTGATACATCAAAAAATGTTTGAAAGCCGCCTGTTTTTCGTTGACCGCCTGATAGATATGGGGGCGCAAATCATTTTATGCGACCCGCACAGGGCAACCGTCATCGGCGCCGGAAAACGACCCATGCGCGCCACCGTGATGACCTCGCCCGATATACGCGCCGGTATTGCCTTGCTCATCGCCGCCATGTGCGCCGATGGGAAAAGCATTATTCACAACATCGACCAAATAGACAGGGGTTACCAAAATATTGACGTTCGGCTCAATCAGTTGGGAGCTAATATTTTAAGGATGGATTAAGGAAATGATTCATTTTTTTAATCCGGGGCATGAAGCCGCCGTCCTGAACGCCTCAAAGTATTACATGGCTCCGGCTAATGTGGTAACAATGCAGCGGGATTTATCTTTCCTGCCCGCGTGGTATGCCGGTGCGGACGATTGGATTCTGGTTGCTGAAAATCTGCCGGAAGAGTTTGTTTCGCATGTCGGCGAGTTTTCGGCTGTGCTGCCCAAGCATATAACCGGAGCGGATATTCCGGCTCATAAGAATGAACTGCTCAATCAAGGCCTTTGTTTTTGGGGTATTACGCCGCAGGTTATCCATTTTTTCGACACGATAAATACTGAATATCAATTGAATTGGGATATACCGGAATGGCGGGAGGAATACAAAAGCCTGAACAGCCGCGCTACTGCCAAAAAATGCCTCGGATTTATTCTTGAAAAATCGACTGCCTTTGCCGAAGACCTGTTACCCCGCTTTTTCCATTCGCTGGAGGATATTGAGGATTATGTAGGCCGGAACAGCAGCATACGACTTTTGGCCAAAGCGCCGTATTCGTCGTCGGGTAGGGGACTGCTGTGGTTGCCCGAAGGAAAACTCACCCGCACCGAACAGCAAATACTGCACGGCTACCTCAAAAAACAAGGAACGGTATCCATCGAAAAGGTACTGGATAAAAAACTGGACTTTGCCATGGAGTTTACCACCGCAAACAATACGGCAAAATTTGAAGGTTTATCGCTGTTCCAAACAAACGAAAAAGGGGCGTATCTGGGAAATTTTATTGGCTCTCAAAAGCAAATCGAGGCCGAAATAGCGCGCTTCATTCCGCTATCTCAATTGGAGGAGGTGAAAGAAATGCTTATCTTGTTTATTGCTGAAAATATTGCTCCCTTGTATGCCGGTTGTGTAGGCGTAGATATGCTGGTGTATGAGGAAAATAACTGTTTTTATCTGCAGCCATGCGTCGAAATAAATTTGCGGAACAACATGGGCTTTCTCACCCTCAGTCTGAGCAAAAACATCCTCGCCGAAGCTTCAACCGGCTCCTTCCACATTGATTTCAACGCCACCCCCGGAGAGCTATACGCCAAACACACCCAACGAATAAAATCGCATCCCTTGCTGGTGGAAAACGGAAAAATTAAATCAGGTTACCTGTCTCTTTGTCCGGTGAGGGAAGATACGAGGTATTTGGCTTATGTATTAATTGATTGACAACATAAGAACGCAAATTACGCAGATTACGCAAATTATATTGTTTAAAATCAGTCAATTCATAAAATCAGTTGCGTGAATTCGCATAATTTGCGTAATTTGCGTTCTTTCTGTGTTCGAGGATTTAGGGGATTACCAAATTAACCTTATAAACAACCGAATCGTAATTACCGGCGCGGTCGATGCAGCCGACAATTAGTTTATAGATGCTTGTGTCGCCTGCGCTTACCGGATAGCGTTGCGATTTGTAGGTGGTGGTCGTTTGAATACTGAAGGTGTCGGTAACGATGGCCGATTTGGCATTGAACAAGCCCCACATATAGATGGATTTTTGCAAGGCGGCGCTCGTACTGTCGCGGCTAAGCGTGTCGATTCCGGCATTGCAAACCAAATGTATCTTCAAGGTTGACAAGGCCTCGTTATCTTGCAGTTCAATCGTAAAGACATTGGTGTCCCTGGCGCTTATGTACAAGGTGTCGTTGTCCTTAAAAGACGTAAGAATTGCAGGCTTTTCCCTGTCATCAACATTGTCGCTGCACGATATAAATACCGCACAGGAAACAAAGACCATCAAGATAAATAGGATAAATTTTTTCATAAAAATCAATTAGCAAATTAGCAAATTAGAAAAACTGCTGATGCCTTTCGGTAAAGTTGCTGATATGAGCAAGAGATTTTTCGCTACGCTCAAAATGACGGTCTCTTTTTTTTGAGAGGGGGGATGAAGAAATGGCGGCGAAGCCGCCATTTCTTCATCCTTTAAATCACTGAGAGGCGAGTCATTCCGACCAAAGGGAGGAATCTCATCCGTAACGTGCGTAGTCTTTTATGGGCGCTTTACCGAAAGGCATCAGCACATTAGCATATCAGCATATCAGCACATCAAACTCCTCTTCAACCCCGCAACAGCCTCTTTAACAGAAGCCGATTCTTTCAGCAAGCTGATAAATTTACTGCCGATAATGGCGCCGCTGGCATTGGCTTGTGCAGCATCCAGCGTTGCTTTGTTCGATATGCCGAAACCAATCAGGCGCGGATTGCGTAAACCCATCGCATTGATGCGTTTAAAGTAGTTCTGTTTCTTTTCGTCGAAACTGCTTTGAGCGCCTGTTGTCGATGCCGAGGATACCATGTAGATAAATCCATCGGTGTGTTCATCAATCAACCGGACGCGTTCGTCCGAAGTTTCGGGCGTAATCAGCATGACTATTTTAATGTCGTACTTGTCGGCAATCGGTTTGTATTCCTTGATGTAATCGTTGAACGGCAAATCGGGGATAATGGCGCCGTCGATGCCTGTTTCCTTGCATTTGATGCAAAAGTTCTCGAAGCCGTATTGCATCACCGGATTCAGGTAGCCCATCAGTATAAGCGGTATGGTGATGTCTTGCCGGATAGTCGATAACTGCTCGAACAGGATTTTCAGCGTCATACCGTTTTTGAGGGCAGCCGTACCGCTCGCCTGTATGGTAGGTCCGTCCGCCATTGGGTCGGAGAAAGGTATCCCTATCTCAATCAAATCAATGCCATTCGATTGCAATTCCCTGATAATTCCGTTTGTATCCTCCAGATGAGGGTATCCTGCCGTAAAATATACCGATAGTATATTTTTCTGCTTGTTTTCGAAGAGTTGTTTTATTCTGTTCATATTTATTTGTTTTTCAGGCGATTTATAAATTCGCCCAATAATGCAATATCTTTTAATCCGGGCGCTGTTTCAAACTTGCTGTTTAAATCGAGCGCGTACAGTTTCGGATGTTTTAAGCTCTTTACCAATTCAGCATCATCTGCCGATAGGCCTCCGCTCAGGAAAAAAGGAAGATTTCCCCTGTATGCATCCAAGATTGTCCAGTCGAATTTTTGTCCCGAACCGCCATGCTGTGATGTTTTGGTGTCGAACAAAAAATAATCGCAAACGCTTGAATAGGCTTCCGTCTTTTCAAAATCGGAAGCGCCGGAAACATTAAACGCTTTTATAATCTTAACTGCCGGATACCTGGCTTTCGTCAACCGGCACCAGTCAACGCTTTCGTTGCCGTGAAACTGCACATAATCCAGCTTGTATTTCTCCATGCAGGCAAATACCCTATCCGGTTGCTCGTTGACAAAAACGCCCACTTTTTTTATCCGGTCGGGGATGGCAGCCAATACGCCGGGTTCCAGTCCGGCCACATAACGGGGCGAACGGGGATAGAAAATAAATCCCATCAAATCAATTGGCAAACTTGCCAGTTGCCGGATATTTTCGGGGTATTTCATCCCGCACACTTTTATCATCATATCAACTGACGAATAAAATCATTTAAAGCTTGTCCCGGATTGTCGGTTTTCATAAAGTTTTCACCCATCAAAAATCCCCTGAATCCGGCTTGGCGCAAGTCAATAACCGTTTGAGGCTGCGAAATGCCGCTCTCCGATATTTTTACAAATCCGGCAGGGATTTTTTCCGCCAAATCGAAGGAGGCCTGCACATCCGTAACAAAGGTAGTCAAATTGCGGTTATTTACGCCTATCACGTCCACCTTATCGTTTATGTATGCCAATTCTTTTTCGTTGTGCACCTCGAGCAACACGTCCAAACCCAATTCGCGGGCTTTGGCGGCGAATTGCTTCGTTTCGGGTATCGTCAGAGCCGAGGCGATGAGTAGTACTGCATTAGCGCCCAGCAGCTTAGCCTGATAAATCTGGTATTCGTCCACAATAAAATCTTTCCTCAACAGCGGTGTGTTGGTCAGGCTCCGGGCTTTCCTGAAATCCTTGAAACTTCCGCCGAAGAAATGCGTATCGGTGAGTATGGAAATAGCGCTAGCCCCATACCCGGAATATAGCGGGATAACATCCTCCACCTTCGCCTGTTCAAAAATCCAGCCACGCGAGGGCGATTTCCGCTTGAATTCCGCGATTATTCCCGTCGGCGAATCTATCAGCGACTGCCTGAACGACTGTTTATTCGTGCTGTCCTCCAGCTGAGCGGCCAAGCGGTCGAGTGGCGTTTCTTTCTTTTGCTGCGCTACCTCCAGCCGTTTATTTTCGACTATTTTATCTAGTATGTTCATCAGTTACGAGTTATAGCCCCCTAAATCCCCCGTAGGGGGACTTTAATAGCCTCCCCTACGGGGAGGTTGGAGGGACTAAGTCCCCCTACGGGGGATTAGGGGGCTGTATTTAATTCCAAAAACTGAAGAAAGGTCTTTTTCAATCTTCCGCTTTCGATTACTTCTGTTGCTTCGGCAATGGCTTCTGCCATCGACTTGGAGGGGTCGATTGTTCGGATGGCTACTGCCGAATTAATAATCACCACGTCTTTCTGGGCTTTGGTGGCTACGTTATTCACCACATCGTCGAAAATATGAGCGGCATCTTCGGGCGTATTTCCGCCATACAAATCCGACTCCTTGTAGCGTTCAAAACCCAGCTCTTCGGGCGAGAAAATCTTTTCTATCGACCGGTCTATTATTTTGAAGTCGCCGGTCAACGAAATCTCGTCATAGCCGTCGAGCCCGTGTATAATGGCATAATCGCAATCCGTCTGCTGGTACATGTAGTGATACATGCGCGCCATCTTCAGGTTGAATACGCCCAGCACGCTCCTCTTGGGTTTTATCGGATTAACGACCGGCCCCAACATGTTGAAAAATGTACGCACACCCAATGCTTTTCGCACAGGAGCTACCACTTTCAGCGCATCGTTAAATAAGGGTGCGTGCAGGTAGGCCATGTTGCATTTGTCGAGCGAGCGTTCCAGTTTTCCGGTATCGGTGGTGAATTTCACGCCGTGCTGTTCCATCACATTCGATGCGCCACTCACCGAGGTTGCGCCGTAGTTGCCGTGCTTTGCCACTTTATAACCGGCTGCCGCCACCGTAAAACACGACAGGGTGGAGATATTAAACGTGTTTTTATTATCACCGCCGGTACCCACAATATCAACCGGATTATACGCTGCCAACGAATCAACATTCCTCCGCATGTCGAGCAAGGCATCGGTAAATCCCATAAACTCGTCGATGGTAATGCTTCGCATAAGGAAGACACTAATAAACGCCGCTATTGACGAATCGTTGTATTCATTCAAGGCCATCCGGGTCAGAATGTCTTTGGCCTCGCCCCTGCTCAGACTTTGATGGTCGAATAATCTATTCAGTATCTGTCTCATTTATTTTTTAATTTTGTAGGGGGCTGTGTCAAAAGCCTGTCATCCCGTGTCTGACACGGGATCTCCTGACAAACATCAACTGAATGTCAGGAGATTGCGGGTCGGAGCCCGCAATGACAATCTAAGAGAAGAGACTTTTTATACAGCCCCTACGGTTTTCAAACTAATTTTTCCAACACCTCTGTCGATTTGGCTATTTCCTCATCGCTCAGCTGATAATTCTTCATCTTATTCGACAAGAATTGGTCATAAGCCGACATGTCAACCAGCCCATGGCCTGACAAACAGAACAGTATATTTTTTTGCACGCCTTCTTCTTTGGCTTTCAGGGCTTCTTTTATAGCTACTGCAATGGCATGAGTTGATTCGGGTGCGGGAATAATTCCTTCGGTATTGGCAAATAAGCGTCCGGCCTCAAATGTTTCCAATTGTGGAATATCCTGAACTTCTACAAGCCCGTCTTTGCGCAACTGGCTAACAATCACGCCGGCGCCATGGTAGCGCAATCCGCCTGCATGAATGTCTGCCGGTTGAAAATCGTGTCCCAGCGTGTACATGGGCAACAAGGGTGTCATCCCTACGGTATCGCCAAAATCGTATTCAAATTTACCCCGCGACAGTTTCGGGCAACTGGCCGGTTCGGCTGCAATAATGCGGATAGCTTTGCCGTCGGTCAGCTTGTGGCGAAGGAAAGGGAAGGCAATCCCCGAAAAATTGGAACCGCCGCCGAAACATCCGATAACTACATCGGGATATTCGCCTGCTATTTCCATTTGTTTTTCACTCTCCAAGCCAATAACTGTTTGATGCAAAGATACATGATTCAATACGCTACCCAATGTATAGCGGGTATTCTCTCCCTTGACAGCCATTTCCACCGCTTCCGAAATAGCGATGCCCAGGCTTCCCGAATTGTTGGGGTCTTTGGCCAGAATTTTTCGTCCGGCTTCGGTCAGGTTGCTGGGCGAGGCCACTACATTGGCGCCCCATGTTTGCATCATTACGCGGCGGTAGGGTTTTTGTTCGTAGCTCACCTTCACCATATACACGTCCAGATTGAGGCCGAACAAACTGGTGGCGAAGCTCAGCGCTGCGCCCCATTGTCCTGCGCCGGTTTCGGTGGTGAGGTGCGTTATTCCTTGCTTTTTATTGTAATAAGCCTGTGGTATAGCCGAATTGAGCTTGTGAGAACCTACGGGACTTATACTTTCGTTCTTGAAATAGATATGGGCGGGCGTATCCAGGGCTTTTTCCAAGCCGGTAGCCCGAACCAATGGGGTTGGCCGCCATATTTTGTACAATTCCCTCACTTCGTCCGGAATTTCTATCCAGCGTTCGCCCGACAATTCTTGCTTGATAAGTTCTTTGGCAAAAACAGGCTCCAGGTCTTCGGGTTTCAGCACTTCTTTTGTTGCCGGATTTAACGGAGGCAGCGGTTTATTTTTCATATCTGCCACAACATTGTACCAGCTTGTCGGAATATCATTCTCGCTTAAAAAAATCTTCTTACTCATAGCTTTTGTGTTTTTATTTATGGTTTAAAAAATTATTGACGATTGTTTGTTTATTATCTGATGATTTCTATTCAAAAAGGGTATTTTCTTTCGGATATTCATAAATGGTTTTTCCAGATATAAATACATCAAAGTTGCCATAAAATAGGATATTATCCAAACAAGTAGCATTCTTATATATGGACTTAATGGAATATAAGTAAGTACTCAAAATTAAGCGACATTATGCGAATAGTTAATGAACAGTTCTTTACCCACCGCTGCCACCGCCCTGTTGGTGGAGTAGAAAAGTGTGTCAGTACTCGCATAGTCCTGTGGTCTTATCCATTTTCCCTTCAATATTCTCCAAAGTGTTTCCGCAATGTTCAGATGCGGGGAATACGGAGGCAGATAGAAAAGGAAAAGACCTCTTTTCTCCCAGACAGGTCTCAACTCCCGTATTTTATGATTGCGGTGGACGGAGGCATTGTCAAGTACGACAAACGTGTCCTTACGTACACGGAACGAGAAAGCATCGAGAAAGCTGACAACCTTGTCTGCGGTGATGCTCTCCGTAGTGGTGAAACCTTCATAATGGTTCTTTCTGTCAATCATTCCGAAGATATTGAGCCTTGCGATTCTTTGGGAAGGAATGCATACATCCTCTCCAGGCAACTGCCAACCGTAGGGAACGTATCCCTCGGTGCAAACGTGGCTTTCATCAGCATAGTAGAGGACAATACGCCCCTCACTTTCCTGTTGTTCAAGTTTTTGCAGCTTCTCCAACTTGTACTCGTAGAGCTGCGGCGAGGGGACTCCCCTTGGGCGTTTCCTTATACGCTTATATCTTGCGCCAATGCGGATAAAAAACGCTTGAAGGTCAAGTTGCTCGCCTCTTTTCCCGTCGCCTGCT